>NZ_JH600070.1:0-300000 GCF_000245015.1 Beggiatoa alba B18LD
TTCAGACAAGCTGTTGTCTTTTTAAAAGAAACTCGCCGAACTCAGGTTAGTGCTAAACAAACCTGAGTTCGGCAAGATTTTATCAATTACAAGAGAATAATCTCTGCCAGTCCTTCAACCCTTTTCGTCGTGTTCCGACAGACCTGCTAGGTTTTGAAAACCTAGCAGGTCTCTGTTTTGTTTTATAAAACTCGCTGAATTCAGGTTACTTAAGGACTTTTTTGCAATACTGGGGTTTCCTATATAATGAAGTCGTCCCCAGCCTCACGCCAAGAAAGTATTCTCTCTACTTACTTAATACACCATCACGGATTTTTATGAACGAACATCAAAAAAACCAATCTCATCAATCCGAATCGTCAGACCCTAATATTCCTAAAAATGCAAGCGTTCGCCAAACAGGCACGTATCAAATGTTATGGGACTGTGAGTATTGCAACACGCCTAAATTATTAGGGGTGACGCATCGATTTTGCCCAAATTGTGGCGCGCCACAGGCGACAGAAAAACGCTACTTTCCTAAAGCAGGGGAAGAAATCGCCGTTGAAGATCATAAATATGTTGGCGCAGACCGTTTGTGTGCTGCTTGTGGTACAGGTAACGCCGCACAAGCCGAATATTGCCAGCAATGTGGCTCGCCTTTAACAGAAGCTGCCCGCGTTAAGCTTGTCCAAGACAGTACCAAACCAGCTAATAAAAATCCTGTTTCAAGCAATAGTCGTTTTAAATACTGGCTGATTGCAGGGCTGTTATTGCTCTTGGTTGGCGGAGGGATTGCGATATTTTGGACAAAAAACGTTGCCTTAACCCTCACGGCTTATAGTTGGGAGCGAGCGATTGAGATTGAAGATTATAAAGCGCGGGATGATAGTGCTTGGTGTGATGCCGTTCCTTCAGCCGCTTATAATGTCTCGCGTAAATCAGAAATTAAATCGTATCAGCAAGTTCCTGATGGTGAATCTTGCACAGCGCGTCGTGTTGACCAAGGCGATGGGACTTTTAGAACAGAAGATGTTTGTCAGCCAAAATACCGCAGTGAGCCTATTTATGCGGATAAATGTTATTACAGCATCAACCGTTGGCAATTTAGCCGTGCAGTTACAACAGAGGGTGTAAACCATTCGCCACAATGGGGAAGTTTTCAATTAAAAGGCAATGGTTCAAATTGCTTAGGATGTGAACGCGAAGGCAAACGGACAGGTGCTTATTATTTACATTTAACGGATAAAAAGAATGAGTATCGCTGTGATGTTGCCGAAAAACAATGGCAATCAGTCGAGTTGCAGTCTAAATGGACGATGGAAATCGGGGCAATGTTGGGTGAAGCCCGTTGTGGTACTTTAAAGCCTTTACCTTAAGCAATTGGCATAGATAAAGCCTGATAGGTGAAGATTAGCCTTATCAGGCTTTATCTAAAAATAATCATTTTGACTCAAAGAGAGTTACATCTATGTTTCGCACGACAGAAAATAAAATTATTCTAGTCACCCGCCACACTCGTTTAGATGAACTCAAAGCCCGTTTTAATACTCGCGCCCAAGCAAAATTTTATGTTGAACAATTAGGCGCAGATTTTTCTGATTATGTGACGGAACATGAAACTTATCAACAGGCAATCGAGCAAACCCTTTTATATCTCAATCAATTAGGACGAGTTCATCTTTTAGACCGTCGTTATTTACCGAATTTTATTTTTGCTGAAACAGACACGATTGTTGTGCTAGGGCAAGATGGTTTAGTCGCTAATACTTTGAAATATTTAAATGGACAATCAGTTATTGGTGTGAACCCCGACCCGCGTCGGTATGATGGGGTTTTATTGCCGTTTACCGTCCAAGACTTAAAAAACGTTGTTACCGAAGTATTTGCACGCCGTCGCTCATATAAAACGGTCACAATGGCACAAGCAATTTTGAATAATGGGTTAAAACTATACGCAGTCAATGACTTATTTATCGGCACGCGCTCACATGGTTCTGCACGCTATCAAATTCAATCTGATATTTTTAATGAAAATCAATCATCAAGTGGTGTTATTGTTTCAACAGGATTAGGCTCAACAGGCTGGTTTAAAAGTTTATTAGTGGGCGCAAATGCCATTATGCAAGCGTGGCAACCTGAAGATAAAAAAGCGTCTGTTAAAAAAACAGCGGTGACAGAGTTACTCCCTGCAATTAATAGCCAATTTGCATGGGATAGTGATTACTTATGTTTTACTGTCCGTGAACCTTTTATCAGTACAACTTCAACGGCTCATTGTGTATTTGGCAAAATTACGCCGACAAGCCCTTTAATTATTGTCTCGCAAATGGCTGAAAATGGGGTTGTATTTAGCGATGGTATCGAAAGTGATTTTTTAGAATTTAATGCAGGGACACAGGCAACGATTTCTATTGCAGATAAACAGGGCATATTAGTGATATAAACAGCGCGTGAGAAGCCATAAAAAAATAATAAAAATAGTTTTATTTCACGGTTCATTGATTTAAAAATACAGAGTAGCGTTTTGTCTCCTGATGTCACCTTGAATAAAATTGTTCACTATCAGGATTTATGCACTAAAGCAGATGAAAATAATAGTAAAACAGCGTGGAGGCTTACAAAATGACAACGATAGATGTTGATAACAAATTAAAACTAGAAACTCAAACACAACGCGATACGGCTTGCGATACCTTGCGTACACTGCGTTATTTTTTACAACGTTTAAAAATGGAAAATCATAAAAATTGGACAGTCAGTGAATTAATGGAACTGATTGATACCATGTTGTTAGAAATTTCTACAGGCGTGACAGAGGAAGATAAAGAACGTTCTATCTATCTGAAAAAGGGGGAAGTTGCTTTTTATCAAGGCTTATCACGACAACAAAATCCTTACCCAGCCCGCACGTTACAGCATGTTTGTTGGGATACAGGTTGGCATGATGCGGAGCGTAATAAGCGTAAACCTGCTACAACCGTCCAAAGCACAACTGCTCACACAAATCCCACTCAAGCGGGTAAACCACAACGTTTGTATAAAATCCAATTGAGAGAGGCTTCCGAATTATTAGAGTGGAATGATGTTTTTCATCAATATGCTAAACAAGGCGGTGGTAGTCTTTATGAGGTGTATGATGAGGCTGTTGCCTGTGCGGAAAGATTGCAAAAAAATGCAAATGGGATTGTCTCTGTCGTGGTTGTAAAACCGCAAGACCCAGTTTCTCAATTAAGTATGATTGATATGGCTGTTGAAAAACCGAGTGAATCCTAAAAAGGGGAATATGCTTGAAAATAGCAATCATTGGGACGGGGATTTCTGGCTTATGTGCTGCGTGGTTATTAGATACACAACATGATATTACGGTGTATGAACAAAATGCTTATGTGGGCGGACATAGCCAAACAGTCAGCATAGAGACGACAGACGGTAAACTAGACATCGATACGGGATTTATTCTCTATAATGAAGCGCATTATCCGAATTTAACTGCCTTATTTAAATATTTAGAAATTGAAACGATTCCGACCGCGATGAGCTTTTCCATGTCTATTGATCGCGGAACGATTGAATATGCGGGCAGTGATTTAAATACGCTGTTTGGACAACGGCGCAATTTATTTAATCCCGATTTTTATCGCTTATTATGGGATATTTTGCGCTTTAACCGCGAAGGGAAGGCATTATTAAGTAAACAAGTCGCGCCGATTGCGTCGCTCACCTTAGCTGATTTTTTACAACAAGGGGGATATAGCCAAACATTTTGCTTACATTACTTATTACCCATGAGCGCGACAATTTGGTCATGCCCCGCCAATAAAATTCTCTCATTTCCCGCACTGACCCTGCTACGGTTCTTTCATAATCATGGCTTATTAACGCTTAATGACCGCCCTTTGTGGCATACCGTGCAAGGGGGAACTCATTGTTATATTCAGCGTATGTTATCGAGCATTCAGCATAAACTACGACTTTCTACACCCGCTGTTGCAGTCAGCCGTTACGAAACAGGTTGCGATATTTTAGATGCACGGGGAGAAAAAAATACGTTTGATACTGTTGTTATCGCTACCCATGCCGACCAAGCCTTAAGTTTATTGACAGACCCCAGTGACACAGAACAACACTTATTAAGTCGTTTTAAATATCGTGAAAATCGAGCGGTTTTACATCAAGATACTGAGCTGATGCCATTGCGTCCCCGTATTTGGTCAACATGGAACTATTTAGCGACGACAGAACAAGCCAAAATAGACAGCGTTTCTGTCAGCTACTGGATTAATCGCTTGCAACCCCTGAGTCAGGCTGAAAATTTTTTCCTATCTTTTAACCCCCACCAAGAACCAAAAAATATTTTGCGCGAGTTTTATTATCAACATCCTATTTTTGATAGCACGGCAATTAGCGCACAAGCAGAATTGCATCAATTACAAGGACAGCGTCATACATGGTTTTGTGGCAGTTATTTTAGTCATGGATTTCATGAGGACGCTTTAAACTCTGGATTAGCCGTTGCAAATGCATTGGGTATTAAACCTGCATGGCAAGTGCAATTTGCAGGGATAATTAATTAATCATCCGCTAAAAAAAACACGTTAATATCGTTACAATACCCTTATGCGTAATTGTGTTATTACAAAAAAGTTTGTTGCTATCTTGTCTATACTCCCTATTATCCACTGCTACTGATACCTGCCATCATGTTTGCCGCGATTCCGACCGACCATCAATTGTTTGACCCGCAAAAATTCGCGCTTCAATTCGCGCAAGCGTCTTCGCCAATTAAAGCGTTTCGTGAAGCCTTACAACAAGGAAACGAGATTTTAAAATCACGTTTTCAGTTATCGATGAATGCGATGGAGGCGGTTACACAGCGGGCTTGGTTTATCGATCAAATTCTATTAGCGGTTTGGCAACGTTATGATTGGGTTAGCACGGATGATATTGCATTAATTGCGGTTGGCGGTTATGGACGCGGTGAATTGCATCCTTATTCTGACATTGATTTGATGATTCTATTGCGTCATCCCATGAATGAAATGATGCAACAAAATGCAACGGCATTCGTCACATTTTTATGGGATATTCAGCTCGAAGTTGGGCATAGTGTCCGCACCCTAGATGAATGTGAACAAGAAGCCCTTGCTGACATTACGGTGATTACGAATTTAATGGAAGCCCGTTTATTAACAGGGTCACAAGCCTTGTTTAATGATATGGTTGGGCGCATTCATCCTAGCCATTTGTGGGCAAGCAAAGAATTTTTTGCCGCAAAAATCAATGAACAGAATATTCGCCATGAAAAATATCATGGTACAGGTTACAACCTTGAGCCGAATATTAAAGAAGGACCGGGGGGATTACGGGATATTCAAACAGTCGCATGGGTTGCTAAACGTCATTTTGGTGCACGTACCTTACATGATTTAGTCCATCATGGTTTTCTCACCGAAGATGAATATAAAGCAATGATGGCAGGTCAAGAATTTTTATGGAAAATTCGCCATTTATTGCACATTATGGCAAGACGACGCGAAGACCGTATTTTATTTGATCATCAACGTTCTCTTGCTGCAACACTGGGTTATCATGACAGTGAAGTCCGTTTAGGCGTTGAAGATTTCATGAAAAACTACTATCGGACAATTAAAGATTTAAGTAGTTTAAATGACATGCTGTTGCAATTATTCCATGAAGTCATTTTATACGGCGATTTGTCTGCAAATATCCGTCCGCTGAATAAACGCTTTCAAGTTCGTAATGATTATATCGAGGTCACAAACGATAAAGTCTTTATGAATTACCCTTTTGCTTTACTAGAAATTTTTTTACTTCTCCAACAAAATCCTGAAATTCAAGGCATACGAGCAAGTACTATCCGCTTAATGCGTCAATATCGCTGGTTAATCGATGATGCCTTTCATCGTGATTTACGGGCGCGTAGCTTATTTTTTGAAATCATTCGCCAACCGCGCGGTTTAACCCGTTCATTACGGCGGATGAATCGTTATGGCATTTTAGGCGCGTATATTCCTGCTTTTGGGCGGATTGTGGGACAAATGCAATATGATTTATTTCACGTTTATACGGTTGATGAACATAGTATTTTCGTCGTACGTAATTTACGCCGTTTTGGCATTTTAGAATTTCGTCATGAATTCCCCTTTTGTTCTAAAATTATGGATTCTTTGCCAAAACCCGAACTTTTATATTTAGCGGGTTTATTTCATGATATTGCAAAAGGTTGCGGTGGTGACCATTCTGTTTTAGGCGAAGCGGAGGCAATGACATTTTGCCAAGCACATGGTTTAAGTGATTACGATGCACGTTTTGTTTCATGGCTGGTGCGTCATCATTTGCTGATGTCTATCACTGCACAGCGTCAAGATACGTCTGACCCTGAAGTCATTAATCATTTTGCGCAGAAAGTGGGCGATTGTGTGCGTTTAGATTATTTATATTTATTAACCGTTGCGGATATTCGCGGAACAAATCCAAAGTTATGGAATAATTGGAAAGATGCTTTATTAGTTGATTTATATCGTAAAACTCAGCATGTTTTGCGTAATGGCTTAAATAATGTGCCCGATAAGCAATTTCATATTCATAATATTCGCAGTCAAGCCTTGCAATTATTACAAGGTTCGCATGAGAAAAAGATTAAAGCCTTTTGGGATGATTTGGGCGACGACTACTTTTTACGTTCATCACCTGAAGAAGTCGCGCGGGAAACATTTGCTATTTTAAATCACACGAATACAGAAAAGCCGTTAGTCATGGAACGGCATAATACGCAAGGTAGTACAGAATTTACTGTATTTGCACATGAACGTGATTCTTTATTTGCGGAAATCACTTATTTCTTGGAACAACAAGGGATTACCATTGTCGACGCTTATATTATTCCAACACAAAGCGAATTTACGATGGCGGGCTTTTCTGTCTTAGAGGAAAGTGGGGCAGAAATTCATGATCAAGAACGTGTAGAAGAAATTTTACAGGCACTTAAAGATGCATTAAGCCGTGATACCAGCGTACCGTTTTATCCCATTAATCGTCGAATTCCTCGACAAGTGAAATACTTCACCGTTCCGACACGGATTACTTTTACACAAGACCGTGGTAACGACCACACCATTTTAGAAGTGATTACTACCGACCGCCCAGGATTATTGTCACGAATTGCGCAAGCGTTTGTTAATTGTGATGTACGTTTGAAAAAAGCCAATATTGCAACCTTAGGTTCACGGGTAGAAGACGTGTTTTTTATCACTGACCGTAATAATCATTTATTGTATTCATCTGACCAATTAGATGCATTACGCGAAGAATTATCGATGGTTTTAGATGTAGAAAAAGAGGTGAAAATGAACACCAACGCGAAAGTGATTAGCTTTTAAATCAACTGAATACGGCGAGTTTCTTTTAAAAAGACAATAACTTGTCTGAATCAGAATTCACAGAATTTTCAGAATTAACAGAATTAAAAACATAATTTTTTATTCTTTTAATTTTCTTGTCTTTTTAATTCTGAAAATTCTGATTCAGACAAGCTGTTGCCTTTTTAAAAGAAACTCGCCGAACTCAGGTTATTTCTACCATTTGTTTCCCTTGTAACCAGTAAGTTGCCATATCGCCTTTGCCTTTAACGTTAATCGTGCCACGTGGTTCTACCTGATATTTATCTTTTAATAATAAATAAGTGCTTTCTGCGATATGTATCGTATTGGCTAAACCGTGCGATTCCATACGGCTAGCCGTATTAACCGTATCTCCCCATAAATCATAAATAAATTTCTTCACGCCTATGACCCCCGCAACCACAGGACCTGTATTGATACCAATACGAATGCTTAAAGGTTGTTGCTGTGCGTTGCTGAAGTCTTGAATAGCGTCCAACATGTCTATTGCCATATTCGCCACTGCTTCAGCATGGTATTGATTTGGCACAGGTAAACCTCCAACAACCATATAAGCATCACCAATGGTTTTAATCTTTTCTAAACCATGACGTTCTGCGAGATGGTCAAAGGTGGTAAAGAGTTGATTAAGTAGGTTGACCATATCCGCAGGGGGGGTATGTACTGATAGTTGGGTAAAGCCAACAATATCTGCAAATAAGACGGTTGCTTCTGGAAAGCTTTCAGCAATGGGATATACGCCTTGTTTTAATTGGGTTGCAATGGGAACAGGTAAGATATTTAACAGTAAGTTTTCTGCTTGAGTATTCGCTTCGCATAATTCGCTGACAACGATTTTAAGTTGTTTTTCGCGGTCTTTAATATCGCCAACTTGTTCCAGTAATCGCTTTGCCATGTGGTTAAAGGTACGCATGACATCGCCTAATTCGTCACAACGTTTTGTTTCTAGTAGTTGAATATTTGGGGTTTCGTTGGTTACTTCACTGATGCTGGCAAGCGCGTTGCGTAAACGGAGAATCGGATTGATGATTAAAAGTGCAAGAACAAATAGCATAGAGATGGTGACAAATAAGCAGATAATGAGAATTAAGCCTGCAATTCGCCAGATAAATTCTTGTACTTCTTCGTTGACTTTTTCCGCATTAATTCTGAGCACAAGTAAGGGATTTTCTAGGTTGCAATTTGTCGTTGTCTGACTTTGTTGTATCTGTGTTGGGTAACGGCAGTGTTGCATAGCAAGCGATTTTGCTAATAGGTCATAAGGGCTATTAGCAACGATGGGAAAAGCAACATCGTAACGGCTGTTATTTGCGGTCAGCTGGCGATAAGGTTCTGTGATTTTTTGAATTTGTTGAAAGGCTAATTCTGGTTGTTCGCCAAAATGGTTCAGCACTTTTCCTGTTTGGTCATAAACAGTACCACCAAGCACAGGAAAATTATTCGTTAACATTTGCGCTTTTGCCAAAATATCATTGGCGGTGCTGTCATATGTACTAAAGCGGGCGACTGCGTCCAGTATTGGGATGCTAATTTGTTCTAATTGCACCATCGTCTCTCGCTCCCGCCGTAGTGTTGAGGGTAACAAGATGATGATTTCAATAATCACAATGCTGACAAAAATCCAGAGGGCTATCCGTGATGAAAGGCGGGCACGGAGTAGGTTTAGAAAATTTAATAAAATTCTTGGCATATCGGGAGGCTCTTCATTGTTGCATCATGCAGTATTGTGATGATGTACCTCCTGCTGTCGATAGGTATTATTCGTTAAATCCCAATACTTCGCTGACATCATCAATGACGTATAAGTCTTCTGGGTCAATTTCAATAAAATGACAACCAACCAGTTGTAAAGCAGGATTAATATCGGGTTTTTCCCAACGAACCTCAACTTTTACGTCGATATAGGGTTTTGATATATCTTCATCTTCAGGGAGTTGGATGCGGATATTATAAATACCATTCATTTTTAATGGTTTGTCGGTAATGATTAATACACCTTCTTTAGAAAGGTCGCCGAGATGTCCTAATAGGGTTTGTGTATCACGGTCGATGATTTCTAGGTATAGAAAAAGGTGTCGACGGCTAGGATGTGTATTGTGCATGGGCTTTTCCTTGTTAAACAAAGAGTCTTTTCTCAGGACGTTCAAAACCACCTAATAGTCGAATAATTTCTTTTGCATCTGATTCGGCTTGTTTACGTTCTTGAGAGACGGTTTCGCCCGTTAGGTTGGAGACTTCGCCCCAGCAGGCAAAGGCGAGTTCTAACACGGTTTGCCCTTTAGGAGAACGTTGCGTTAAATCGACACCTTTTTCCATCAACAATTTCACATTGTGCAATGAATAGGCGGCAATAGCAGCAAAAATAGGGGTGTAGCCTTCTTCATCAGGTAGATTCACGTCCATGCCTTGGTCTAACAGCATCCGTAAAACAGTATCATTTTTTGTACAAGAGGCGGCGTGAAATAAAACTCGAGAACGTCTTGCCCCAGCCCCTTTTTTTAATAAATATTCTGCCATGCGGGCATCGCCATTGCGGGCAGCGATTCCTAAGGGCATCAAGCCTTTTGCATTCTTAAGCTCAAGATTTGCGCCATGTTGTACTAATAACTCAACCAGTGAAAAGTAGTCGTTATTAACGGCAAGGTGTAACGCGGTTTGTGCTTCTACATCATTTGTCAGTGCATTAACATCAATACCTGCTTTAATCAGTAGTAAGGCTACATCGCGTAAACGACTTTCTTTTACTTCTTTTTCTTGTTTTGCTGCGCGATAGGCAACTAGATAGTGAAGTGCGTTATAACCGGGTTCTTGGTCTGTAACGTTTGGATTTGCACCTTTATTGAGGAGTAATTGAATCGTTTTGAGTTCTTTGCTGTATTTGCAGGCGAGAAGTAAGGGCGGGCGAGCTGCATTTATAACGGTTTTTTCATCAGTCTGTTCTGGCGGGGCTGTCAATTTATTGACATCATCGCCTGCACTGAGGAGTACATCGATGAGTTCAAACAAGCCCAGTTTAGCGGCAACGTGTAGCGGAAATTCGCCGTTTTCATTCGCAATATTAAAGTCAGCATGATGATTTAGTAATAATCGGATGACTTCACGTCGTCTTTTTCGATATTCTAAAAATTGTTCTGGGGTTTTATTCGCCATTTCGCGGACATCCCCTTCAATTGCAAAATGTAATGGGGTTTGTTCTTTACAAATCGCATTTGCATCAGCCCCTTGTTCTAGCAAATATTTAACAACTTCAACCCGTGCAGTAGAAACCGCGTCATGCAGTAATGTTCTATCTTCCCAATTACGGCAAAAAACATAATTTTTATTAAATTGCAGATAGGATTGAATTTTAGCTAAATCGCCTTGTTTAGCGGCATGTAATGCATTAATAAAAACATAATTCGGTGGGCTGTCTAATGCTTCGGGTGAAAAAGCATGTACAGCTTCGGTTACGGCGATTTCATTACTATTTTGTGTCACTAAATTACGGATTTTTTTAAGGAAACTCATTGAATTACTCCCCCTTTATGCTAAAGAGAAATCATACGCTATATCAGTAATATGGGGTAGCGGTTTAATGATGATAAGTTGATTCAAATAATGCCATTGTTATAAATCGTCTCTGCTATTGAGGTCATAATAAATCCTTCATCATCCTATTTTCGCAAATCACAAGATACCCGTGTTAATTTACTTATCATTGTAGAGTATGCATTCGGTATTATCTGGAAGATGACTTATAACTTATGTTAGAGATGAATGTTTTTTGCATTGTGACAATAGTAAGACAGTTTTTTAAAGAAACGATAATGTCACTAACACTATAACAACAATGTTGGGAGTTACCCATGCAATTTACTCATTTTACTCAGTTTAAAACATCACTCTTACGCATTTGTGTGCTAGGTATTTTACTACTATGCCATTGTTTGACCTATGCTAATCCACCATTAGACCCGCATCAATTATCTACCGCCGTTTGTGGTGCGTGTCATCAGGATGTCTTTGCACAATGGCAAAGTTCCATGCATGCACAAAGTACCGCATTAAGTGACCCTGTTCATGGGGGTATTTATAAAGAGGTGGTTGGCAGTCCAACGGAGGAAGGTGTGCAGTTAAACGGCACGTATCCTGTGTGTTTAAATTGTCATGCACCTAACGCCGCTTTAGCAGGCAAAACGAAGTTGGACAATGCGAATTATCATGAAGGTGTCAGTTGTGTAACTTGTCACACGATTCGCCAATTTAATGGCATTTTTGACGAAAAAGAGCAGGTTTTATTTGGCATACAAACCTATTCTTTATCGAATACCCATTTACAAAGCCCTTCAGGACGGTATTTCGCGCCAGAGTTAGACGCAACACATCCATTTCCGATGGAACCTAATCAAACTGTTTTGCGCACAAGTCAAGTCTGTGTCGGTTGTCATAGTCAATTCCATATTCCCGCCAGCGAACCTAGCGAACAGCCAAGCCCAACTTGTCAATCTTGCCATATGCCCAAGATTAACGAATCAACTTATCATGCTATTGCGGGGGGACATAGTGAGGTAATGATTAAGCGGGCGGTGATTGTCACTTTAACCACAGAAACCGTTAGTGATACATTAAAAACACAGGTAAATTTACAAAATATTTTACCGCATCATTTTCCTGACGGTTCTCCCTTACGTAATGCTTATTTAAAATTAACCGCTTATGGAAAAACAGGGGAATTGTTATGGCGTAATTTTCAATCCTTCCCGCCTGTTGCCAGTGATGACCCTCAAGCCTTTTTACAATTGGTTGTGCTAAATGATAACGGTGAGGTACAACCGATTTTACCGCGTCAGGTTACAACAAAAGATGTGCAAACAGATACACGTTTACGCCCATATGAAAAACGTAGCTTAAGCTACAACATTCCAAGTGCAGGCGTTACCATGATTCGTGCTGAATTGATTTATAACTTATTACCACAAATTGTTATCGATAAATTTACTGAGTTAACAGGGGATTTAACCAATCCTGTGGTTGCGGGTATTGCCGAAGTCCGTTTTTAAACACATAAAAAAACCTTCTAGGCAATCAAGCCTAGAAGGTTTAAAGGTCGCGTGAATGACTAGCGGTTAAGACTTAGTAAAACCCAGCTTGTACACAGCCATCCTTATCACCCGCTAAGATAATTTTCTGGCTGACGCTATGTTGAAAACTGCTTGCCCACCATGCAGAGAATGGCTGAGATAAAGGACCACGATAAAATTCAATGCCTTCTTTAGTCAGTCCCACATAATAAGGGCTTACTTTTGCGTTATTACGGTCAGCATAGTTAGGAATATTAGCGACTTGGAAAATAACTCCTATCGTTTCTAAACCCGTATCTGGAAACCGTAATAAACGCACAACGGGCGCACCTGAATAGTTAATGCTCAAGCCTTCATTGTCCACATACCCTAAACGACTATCGAACAACATATAGCCACTTGCCCATGATGTGCCATTATCCACCGATAATGCTGAGCGAATTGACCATTTCCACGCGGGGCGGGTTTTAAAATCCCACCACGAATAAACACGCTCAGGCGTTAAATCCACTTGCTCATAAAAAATGGCTAATAAATCACCAACACCAATAATAGCAGGCATTCCAAAACGCTGATAAGATTCGTTTTTTGTTACAACTACAGGCGCAGACCATGACACGCCTAAGTCATCAGAACGTTGAAGTAAAATGATTTGCTCATTTTCATATGCCAATGTCCCCGTTTCTGAAACTTCAGAGGCAAAAGTAATATATAAAGTTTCGTTTCCATTAGGGTTATAACCATCATGAGAAACCCATAAAGCAGGCTCATAAACCCCTACGTCACTGACACTACTCCCATCATTACTTTCGCCATTGGTCAAAGTCCCCATTGTTTCCCCAAAGGTTTGCGCACGGAATCCCCATGTTTTCCCCTTATCAGTACTTTGTATGACATCAATGTGAGAATTAACCCCTTCCCATGCACGCAATGCCAATAAAACAGTTTCTGGGCGATTTCCCTTAGCTTTTAAAACAACCAGATAAGCATTACTAAAATTAGCGGGGGGATTATAAGCCGCAATGGCGATTTCTTCCCACACTAATAAATTTTTATCTCCACGATAAATAACAATGGCTTGTCCGCCTTGTCCCTGCTCGTTGACAATATAACGGTCAACCGACATTAAGACACTGCCATCAGCAAGTTCAGCAAAACGGGGATAATGTCCATCCACATTCACGCCTGTTGTCGTGGTAAATAAACACGTTGCGGAAGCAACCATTGATAATAATAAAAAATAGCTGCTAATGAGTAACTGAATGATAAAACGTAACATACTAACTCTCGATAAATTAAGTAACTACTTAGTATATAAACTAAATTAGCCACTGTATAATTGCAAGGGGAAACAAAATAGAAAATACCGTAGAAAAAATGTTAGTGGCTCGCTTTCTCATAAAACAGGAATATTATTAATCGTGTTGCACTTTCCGCCGACAGAAAACAATTTTTTTATCACTGATACACCACAAAAATTTAACTTTATTCCGACGACTGCCATAGAACAACAACTGCTACAAATACCTATTCCTTACATTGCGGGTCATTGCAGTGTTTGTCAGGACACCACACATTTACAATTTTCTCCCGCATTTTATACCGCTATTCAACAACAAACTTTTGTCAATTGGCGGGAAGATTTAAGTTGTGAATGCTGTCATTTCAATGCACGGATGCGTGCTACAGTTGAATTGATTCAATACTTAATCGCGCAACAATTACCCCGTGAAACCTATATCAGCGAAGCGGTTACCCCCCTTTATCATCATTTATCAACCCGCTTACCTAAACTCATCGGCAGTGAATTCTTAGGAATCGATAAAGTAGGCGGTAAAGTTTACGAATATCTTGGGCAATCGGTACAACATGAAGATTTAACCCATTTATCTTTTGCTAATGAATCCTTTGATTTAATCCTATCTTTTGATGTTTTAGAACACGTTAGCGCATATCACCAAGCGTTTAACGAGATTTATCGCGTACTAACAAAAGGCGGACGCTTTTTATTCAGCGTACCAATTCATTTAGATAAATCAAAAACCTTAATTCGTGCGACACAAGACACAAAAGGACACATTACACATCTACTCCCCCCTGAATATCATGGCGACCCTGTTAATCAAGCAGGTGTTTTATGTTTTCAAGATTTTGGTTTAGATATTAACTTATTACTGCGAAAAATTGGGTTTCGTTATGTTAAGTTCATTGTTGCGCAATCAGCGAAAAAATACTATTTAGGTAAAGGACATATCTTTTTATATGTAGAAAAATAAAACCATTTACACCGCATTTACATCAATACTCGCCATGCCAATAATTTTGCAAACTTTTTATGATGGAAGTACTGTTGTATTTGATCGAGGGCGTTTTGATGATTGGTGTGTTTATTTACATTTACCACTAAAAAAACGTTATGCCCCCTCTGATACAGAGTACTTCACCCGTTTACAACAATTAGCGACACAACACGGAGCGCAAAGTTTATATAATGATTATGTAGAAATTTACGCACAAACGACCGCTAAAATTGATAGCGATGTATTAACGCTTATTTTAGACGTAGCAGAAAAATATCAAGAAGATGCATTAGAGATTGCCATCTGGTTTACCGTGATTTATGCGGGGATGGTGGCGGAGGAAAATAAAGAAAAGGCGATTTTAAAAAAACGTATTAAACGCCTTGGGATGTATCAAACCTTGATAGAACAAATAGACCCAAAGATTGCGGCACATTTTAGTCGCGGAAAAAAGTGGCGTGAACTAGACGAACTTTGTAAAACAAAAGGGTTTTAAACATGCGTAATTATTTTATTTTCATAATAAATATCTGGTTATTTTGGGGAATATCTTTTTTAAGCTTTGCAACAGAAACACATATTCCCATCAGTTTAGATGAAACCTATACAGAAATTTATAAAGTTCAACAAGAGCTTGCTTTAATTAAACAGCGTCTTAACTTAACAGAAACCATAGAACGTCCCAAAGTAACCCTACAAATTAGTCCACGTCATAGTTGGCAAAAGATTTATCAAATTTTATTTAAGCTCAATCATGTTTTTGAAAAATATGGTTTTCCTCCCTTAAATATCCCATCACGAGAACCAGAAAAAAATATGTCTAATGATGCTATTTATGAACAAGTCATTCGGTTACATACAGAATTTAACTTGTTAAAACAATATTTAGGCGTTACTGCATTTCCTCCGCCACCCCCTGTTTTTACACAAAAGACTGATTTAGATAATTATAACGCGCTCAATGCCATTTTTTACGATTTAGATGCTTTGGCAAATTCTAGCTTTACGCCGTCTCATGTGTTTGGACAAACAATGCGGATTCATGAAGATATTGATGCGCTACTCTATTTTTTAGAAATTACAGATACCACACTGCCAAATCCTAAAAAAATCAATAGTACGCCCGCCGATGTATTTAATACAGGATTAGAATTAGTAAGGGAAATTCAAGAGTTACAGAAAAACTTTAATATAAAAATGGTCAATCTAAAAACTGATGTTTATCAGGATATTCATACTAGAAAAATTACACCAACTGAGGCTTTTGGGATGACTGGGTTAATTTTGGCAGAATTACAAGTTTTAAAAGCACATTTAGGGCTTGAATTGATTGTAACGCCTGCAGCCCGTTTTTATCAGGATAAAATACCCGCAGATAGTCGTCAGATATTAGAATGGAATATTAGCCGCATTCAGTTAATTAAGAAATTTCATCATTGATTCGCGTGTCCCAAATAAAAAAGACCTGTTTTGTTGACTAACAGGTCTTTTTAGAAAAGCATCAATCTTAATATATTAATTAAACGACTTGGTTAGCAAGATGGCTTTGTGCTGGTGTTGCAGGTTGTTTCGCAAATACAGGCTGACAACGTGCCATTGCACCAATGTTGTAGCTGTTGTGATAACCCTGTTTTTGGAACATTTCGCTTGCGATAAAACTACGCATTCCACTGGCGCAATAGAGCATAACTTTCTTATCCGCTAATTGCGCAAAGTAGTTAGGTAATTGTTCTAATGGGATATTTAAAGCATTGGGTAAATGTCCTTGTGCGAATTCATCCGCGCCTCTGACATCCACTAAAATAGCCCCTTCTTGACACAGTTTTTCGACTTGTACTAATTCAATCGGTACTGTCCATTTGCCTAACGCACGCATTAAGCCTTCATACATCCAAGATAATGTGCAAAAATGTGTTGTAATGACAATCAGTTGTAATACTAACAAAATACCACCAACAACCCACGCCGCAACAGGCAAGGCAGCTAAGAAGAGAACGCCAGCGATGACATTCATCACGGCGGCTGATAAGCACGCAAGCCGACGTTGAAAAGGATTCGGGGGAAGTTTTGCAGCACTAAACCAATGACGTACTACATGATTATAGAGTAAGTCCATGGGGTGTCCTGCGGGAAAAAAGAACGCCCAAAAACCTAATATACTGACTGCAAAGAGCACTAGAGGTGATTGTGTCAGTAACCCAATCAGGGTAATTGATGAGCAGATAGCGGGGGTAAAGCGCAATCCCCATTCTAATTGCTTCAATTCAGTGGGTGTATAGCTTTGATAACCTTGTTGAAATAGCGACATTTGTTGAAAAGATAACTTGCATTCAGACATTATTTTACCCTCATAAATTATATAAAGAATCTTATCGTATATTAGCATACACTAATAGATGTCATGGTGACGTGATTAGTACAAGCTTATTTAAAGCTACGATTGGAGTAATTCGTGCTTAATTTTCATGTGGTTTTGATGATTTTGTAGATAGGGAATCATGGGAGCATAGGGGCAAATCGTGAAGAATTGTATTTCTATTGATTGGAAACTACTTAACGGTAGCGCAAGCGTGTTATAATACTCGTTTGAAATTTTAATTAACGCCTTAATTACCTACCAAAAAACCCTGAATTTATTATATAAGTTGAATTAAAGTAGATAAATTTTTTACTTTTCACTAAAGTTAAGGATTAATCGGCAATTATCAAGAGATTAACTCATTTAATTTAATAGTATTAAAATACAGTCACGTTTATCATATTTTACTATTTGCATTGTTTTACAATAGATTGATTGATTAGATTTTTACGGCTAAACAGTGATGTTTAATTCTTTGTGTTAATTCACTCAAACATGCGGAGATGATGAGTACATGAGTACAGAGGGTGTAAATAAAGGCAGACGACGGTTTTTAGTGGCTTCCACTTCCGTTGTCGGTGCAATGGGGGTCGCGGCTGCCGCGTATCCTTTTGTTGCTTATTGGCAACCTAGCGCGAAAGCGCAAGCAGCAGGCGCGCCTGTAGAAGTTGACATCAGCAAGTTAGAACCCGGTCAACGTTTAACCGTTGAATGGCGCGGAAAACCTGTGTGGATTGTAAGACGGACTAAGGAAATCTTAGAAGCGTTACCAACTTTAGATGCTCAATTACGCGACCCTGTGTCAGATAACAGCATTCAACCTGACTACGCGAAAAATGCGAATCGGGCAATTAAAGACGAATATTTAGTCGTTGTGGGAATTTGTACCCATTTAGGTTGTTCACCAAATTACGTACCGCTAGGCGAAGGTGCTAGTGCATTAGGGTCTGATTGGAAAGGCGGTTTTTTCTGTCCTTGCCATGGTTCACGCTTTGACTTAGCGGGTCGTGTGTTCCAAAATGTTCCCGCTCCCACCAATTTAACAATTCCCCCTTACAGTTATTTAAGCGACACCCGTATTTTAGTGGGTGCAGATAAAGTAGGAGCCGCGTAATGAGTAAAGAGGCGAGCAACATTGATAGAAGTACTTTATTAGGCGGTTTATTAGGTTGGTTTGATGACCGTTTTCCCCTGATTGAAACGTGGGATACCCACATGGGGAAATATTATGCACCGAAAAATTTTAACTTCTGGTACTACTTCGGTGTATTTTCCATTGTTGTCTTAGTGATTCAAATCGTTACTGGGATTTTCTTAACCATGAATTATAAACCTGATGGCAATTTAGCTTTTGCCTCAGTGGAATATATCATGCGGGATGTGTCCTTTGGCTGGTTAATTCGCTACATGCACTCTACGGGCGCATCCTTCTTCTTTATCGTCGTGTATTTGCATATGTTTAGAGCCTTATTATACGGTTCTTACAAAAAACCACGCGAATTAGTTTGGCTGGTTGGAATGGGGATTTATCTATGCTTAATGGCTGAAGCCTTCTTCGGCTATCTGTTACCTTGGGGACAAATGTCTTACTGGGGTGCACAAGTAATTATTTCCCTCTTTGGTGCGGTTCCTGTGATTGGCGATGATTTAACTTTATGGATTCGCGGTGATTACGTTGTTTCTGATGCAACCTTGAACCGTTTCTTTGCCTTACACGTGATTGCTATTCCTTTAGTATTAGTGGGTTTAGTGTTCTTACACATTGTTGCTTTACATGCAGTCGGCTCTAACAACCCCGATGGCGTAGAAATTAAGAAATTAAAAGATGTGGATGGCAAACCTTTAGATGGGATTCCTTTCCATCCTTACTATACCGTGAAAGATTTCATGGGCGTTATCGTCTTCTTAATGTTCTTCTCAGTTGTTATGTTCTACATGCCTGAAATGGGTGGCTATTTCTTAGAAGCACCCAACTTTGTCCCTGCTGACCCCTTAGTCACACCTGCACATATTGCCCCTGTATGGTACTTCACTCCCTACTATGCCATTTTACGCGCAGTGCCTGATAAATTAATGGGCGTTATTGCAATGGGAGCAGCCGTGATGATTTTCTGCTTACTCCCTTGGTTAGACCGTAGCCCTGTTAAATCTATTCGCTACAAAGGACCTTTATTTAAAATTGCCTTATCTATTTTCGTAGTAAGCTTTATTGGTTTAGGGATTTTAGGCGTATTACCTCCATCTCCCGCCTTGACACTATTAGCGCAAATTTTAGCGGTGATTTACTTCGCCTTCTTCCTCTTGATGCCAGTTTATACCTCGCTGGACTCTTATAAAGAAGTCCCTGAACGTGTCACGATGCCCGCACACTAACAGCGTGAATAGGATAAAGAAAACTATGAAAAAACTGCTTTTAAGTTGTTTACTGTTACTGCCTTCTATCGTATTTGCAGCCGAGACAGTCCCGTTACAACATGCTAATAACGATGTTTATGATAAAGCCTCTTTACAAAATGGTGCAAAATTGTTCACCAATTACTGCATGGGCTGTCATTCATTACAATACTCACGTTTTCAGCGAGTTGCTAAAGACTTAGATATTCCTGAAGATGTCATGAAAGCCAATCTTATGTTTACCAGCGAAAAAATTGGCGATTTAATGACAATTCCTATGCAGAAAAAAGAAGCCCTTGGCTGGTTTGGGGTTGCCCCCCCAGACTTAAGCGTCATTGCTCGCGCACGTGGCACTGACTGGATTTACAGCTTTTTATTATCTTTCTACTTAGATGAAAACAAAGCAACAGGCGTGAATAACCTCGTTTTTAAAGACACTGCAATGCCGCATGTCTTATGGGAATTACAAGGTTATCAAATGCCTGTGACTGAAAAAATCAAAGATGCTGAAGGCAAAGAACATGAAGTAATTGCGTCTTTAGCAGTCATTCATCCCGCAGGTGTCACTGACGCAGAAGCCAAGCAAAAAGCCGATGACTATCGTCGCACCGTCCGCGATTTGGTCAACTTCCTTGATTATGTTGGCGAACCTGCCAAATTACAAAGACATTATCTCGGTATGTGGGTTTTATTAGGACTCGCCTTCCTCTTTGTCTTTGCTTACGCACTGAAAAAAGAGTTTTGGCGCGACGTGCATTAAACCCTATTATTACCTAACCTAATAGGAATAAGGGAACTCTATAGAGTTCCCTTTTCTATTATGCTAACCCTTGAATTATTTTGATATATGATGACTTCTCCACGCCCTTACTTAATCCGTGCTGTCTATGAGTGGATTATAGACAACAATTTTACCCCTTACCTAAAAGTCAATGCGAACCTAGAACAGGTCGAAGTACCCCGAGAGTTCGTGAATGAAGAGGGTAGTATTGTATTAAATATCTCCCCTTCCGCAGTTCGTGATTTAGAACTAGGCAATGAATGGCTGAGTTTTAATGCACGTTTTTCTGGCAGAGCGCAAAATGTGCTAGTCCCTATTGCAGCTGTATTAGGCATTTATACAAAAGAAAACGGACGTGGTTTTTTCTTCAATGCAGAAGAATTTCAAGATGAAACTCCACCCGAAACGCCACCACCAGCCCCTACCCCCACAGCGAAAAAAGCACCATTCTTAAAAGTTGTTAAATAACAGTGGTTAAGTTATGAGGATATAATGATGTCATTAGGCAATGATTTCCCCACACTTTTCCGCGTTTCTGTACTCACAGCCTGTGAGCGCGTAGAAGGACATACATGGTTAAAAGAACGCTGGCGCATTTTAGGCGTTGTTCCTGTACATGAAGAACAAGCAACCTCACGCACAGAACTGTTAGTGACAGACCAAGAAACCCAATATTTATGGACAGGGTTCACACTACAATTACACAAAGACGAACTAGAAAGCTATTACCATAACTTAACAGCCCCTAAGCCACGGCTTTATGTTGTCTGTCATGGAGACGCAAATGAAGAACCTATCCCGTTTCTTGTCACCTTAAGCTACGACGAATCAGCCGCTTATGGCGAAGCTGAATCTCGAGTTTATGATGTCAGTATGCCCGCTGAAATTTATCGCTGGATGGAATTGTATGTACTCGAATACTACAACCCAAAACCCCGCGAAAAACGCGAACGGCAAAAATGGTTTAATGATAAATCCTCACCTTCGTGAGACCCTCATGATGATGGATAAAAAACACGCCCCGACACAAGACAACTTTATTCAACGCTGGTCACGTCGCAAACACGCCCAAGTTCAACAAGCTTCCTCTTTTCCCCCTGATGAAGTTTCCCCCGCTTCACCGCCTGCCCCTACTGCGGACATAGCAAATCAGACAAAAGCCTTTCCGACTGATATGGAAACACTCACAGATGCTGATATGCCTGCTTTAGACAACTTAGACGAACATAGCGATTATCAGCAGTTTTTTGCGAAAAAAGTCAGCCAAGAATTACGGACATTAGCCTTACGTAAACTCTTCCATCACCCTCGTTTTAACGACATGGATGGACTAGACATTTATCACGAAGATTACACCCAGTTTGAGCCATTAGGCGATGTTATTCCTCATGAAATTCGCAGTTTACTAACACAAAAAGCCAATGTCCTAAAAGAAAACACACAAGAATTGATTTCTAACCCAACCAACAATATAAAAGACGCTATTCAAACCCCAAAAACCGTGCCACAATCAACCACAACAACGGGAAGCGAAGAACCTTCTATAGATACCCCCCAAACAAACGTATCATCCGCTATACCAAAAGCAGGTTAATCATTAGAATACACATAAATTCTTTTTAAGCCTGTTAAAACCTCTTATGATATAAACCCACTAACGCCACACAGGATGTTTAAAATGATGAGATATGTCACAGCCTGTTTACTTCTATTTTTTGCAACAACGAGCAGTTACGCCGCAGAACCGCCATTACCACAAGTTGAAATCCAAACCAGTATGGGCAAAATCGTACTGGAGCTATACCCAGAAAAAGCCCCAGTAACTGTTTACAACTTTCTAACTTACGCACAAGAAGGATTTTATACAGGTACAATTTTTCATCGGGTCATTAAAGATTTTATGGTTCAAGGGGGCGGATATACCGCTGATTTTGAGAAAAAAACAACTCGCCCAGAAATCAAAAACGAAGCAAACAATGGATTAAAAAATCTACGTGGCACAGTTGCAATGGCTCGCTCTGCTGACCCTGATTCGGCAAGCTCTCAATTTTTTGTCAACGTTAAAGATAACTACTTCCTCGATTATCAATCCTCCACCCCTTCAGGCTGGGGATATACCGTTTTTGGAAAAGTCACCACAGGCATGGATGTTGTAGATAAAATCCAAGCTGTTACAACAGGCGCGGGTGGTACTTTTACAAAAAACGTCCCTGAACAAGCTATTACCATTGATGGCATGAAATTAAAAAATGCAGAAGCTGTTTTAGCCGCTCCCCCAGCAGCTTTACTCAAAGAAACTAAACCAGTCATGCCCACGCCACCAACCCCAACGAGTGCGACAACCGCTAATACAACAGAAGCACCTGCGACCAATAAAGTTGAGGAAAAAGCACCAACCCCAACAATAACCGCCACCATACCACCCCCTAAAGCAGAAGAAAAAATAGAAAGCGTGCCTCCTAAACCAACGCTAACCCCTGAAATGTTAAGCAAGGCAAGCAAGGCAACAGACGCACCATCTAAACCAGATAAACCAGAACCAACCCCCTAAAACGTCTTTTTTATCACGCATAAAATACGCTTGAAACTCACTAATTAAGACTATTTTACTTCGTGTAACCCATTGAGGATGATAATATTATGCAGGTTAGCTTACAAACCAACTACGGTACAATTACTCTCGAATTAAACAGCGAAAAAGCACCAAAAACAGTAGAAAATTTCGCCAGTTATGTCCGTTCTGGTTTTTATGATGGCACATTATTTCACCGCGTCATCAACGGCTTTATGATACAAGGCGGGGGGTTAGAAGCAGGAATGGTTAATAAACCAACCAACAAACCCATTGAAAATGAAGCTAATAATGGCTTGAGCAATAAAGCTGGAACGATTGCAATGGCTCGGACATCTGACCCACACTCCGCCACAGCGCAATTCTTTATTAACGTTGCCGACAACAAATTTTTAGACTTTACAGCCCCAACTATGCAAGGCTGGGGCTACTGCGTATTCGGCACAGTTATCGATGGCATGGACATCGTGAATAAAATCAAAACAGTCAGCACAACCAACCGCGCGGGACATCAAGACGTGCCTATTGAAAACGTCATCATCGAAAAAGCCAGCGTCGTTGAATAAACCACAGATTGCTGATAAAAATCAATAAACCCGTCGGTTGTCTCATACTGCTGACGGGTTTCCTTTTTCTACCAACCTGCATAAATCCTATACATTATGGAAACTTTATTCATTGCCGATTTACATTTAAGTCCCGAAAAAACCGATTTAGCTGCACGTTTTCAACATTTTTTAAACCAACGAGCGGTTAAAGCACAAGCGTTATACATTTTAGGAGACTTATTTGAAGCATGGCTAGGAGATGACGAAGAACATATTTTTTATCACAACATACTAAAACAATTACAACAACTCACAGAGCAAGGCGTGCCCGTGACAGTTTTACACGGAAATCGTGATTTTTTATTAAGCACAAGATTTGCCCAACAAACAGGATGCCAATTGATAGAAGCAGATAGCCTACAAATAACCCTTTATGGCACACCAACATTATTAATGCATGGCGATACCTTATGCACATTAGACCATGCCTATCAAACCTTTCGACAACAAGTACGCAATCCACTCTGGCAAAAAACTTTTTTAACCTACCCTTTAGCACAACGACGCTTAATAGCACAACAAGCACGACAAGAAAGCCAAAATTATCAACAACAAACTGAAAATAGCATTATGGATGTCACCCCGACTGAAGTCGTGAAAATCTTAGAACAAGCCAAATTACAACATTTAATTCATGGACATACCCATCGCCCTGCGATTCACCATTTAACCGCAAATCAACAACCTGCTTATCGCTATGTCGTTGGGGATTGGCAAACAACACAAGCCATGATTTTAGTGTGTCGCCCAAATGACTGGCAATTAGAAAATTATATGCCTTGACAAATTTTTTCATAAAAAATAAAGAAATATCAGACATTAACCCCTAACAAGTCTGTTAAAACACGCCTAAAGGTCTGCCAATCCTTCTAAAAGAAAGAAACTCGCTCAGATGACTATAAAAAAATGGGTGGCAAACGGTACTTTGTTTGTCCACCCTCATTTTAATCAAGCTGTTTTTTCTGTTAGAAAAACCGAATTTAGGCAAATGATATATATCCTCCCCTTATTTCATCTCAACAATGTAACTCTACTTAATTAATGTTGAAATATTCAAATAAACAAATGCTTATCATCATCAACAACTTCAGCTTGCTTCAACGTATTGATGAACTTATACCCTATCAGACCCGCTCCAACACATAGACCCAATAGTAATGTCATGACTATTATTGTGGTAAATGACATTGTTGTTTCCCCCCCTTTAGTACTCACATTGCCTTTTTATAACTAATAGTATTTCTCTTTTATAACAGCAAGTTTAGTTTTTCAAAAAAAAGTCAAAAAATACTTATTTTTATTTTAACTCAACAAGTTGAACAGTAAATTTTTAACCTTGTTTCTGTTAGAGTTCTTTATTTTCATAATAGTCTCTGTTAATACTTACTAATAAATTTGAGCCTAAAAATATTTTAATTACAAAACAATTTATTAAAGATAAAACCTATAAAAAACTGAACTGATGAAAGAAAAAACAATGTTCTGTCATAAATACCGCTTTTTTATTATTCATCCCGCTACATGAATAAAAATGCTGTTTGTAAGTAAATCGTCTGTGATATTCTCCCTCGTTCAAACCAAACAGGTGGCGTATTGCCGACAGGATTTATTGCAATAGGTTTTTGTAAAGAATGAGAATTGCGTTAGGGGTTGAATATAACGGGGCGGCGTTTTGTGGGTGGCAATTGCAAGAAGCGGGCGTGCGCACGGTGCAGGGATGCGTCGAGGAAGCCTTGTCTAAAGTCGCAAATCATCCTGTTGTGGCAACATGTGCGGGGCGGACGGATAAAGGCGTGCACGCACTGAGTCAGATAATTCATATCGATGTTACCGCACAGCGTTCTATGCGTTCTTGGGTCTTGGGAGGAAATGTTAATTTACCCAATGATATTGGCTTTTTATGGGCGCAAGAAGTTGATGAACAATTTCATGCTCGCTTTTCAGCGCGGGGACGGTCTTATCGCTACATTATTTTAAATCGGATGGTGCGCCCAGCCTTGTTAATCAATAAAGTAGCGTGGGATTATCGAGCGTTGGATGTAGAACGGATGCAAACAGCGGGGAATTTTTTATTAGGCACGCATGATTTTACCTCCTATCGCGCTGTTGGATGTCAGGCAAAACAGCCTGTACGGACGATTAGCCGTTTAAGTGTTACACGCCAAGCGGATTATGTGATTATAGAAGTCTCTGCCAATGCGTTTTTACATCATATGGTGCGCAACATCGCGGGCGTGTTGATGACAATTGGATGTGGTGAGCAAGCCCCAGAGTGGGCAAAAGCAGTTTTAGAAGCGCGTGACCGTACCGCTGGCGGTGTGACCGCGCCCGCAAGTGGTTTGTATTTTCAAAGCGTGTTGTATCCTGAACCTTATATGTTTCCGCAGGCGGTGGTGCCTGTGTTGTAATCATCTAAAATTAAAATGCGTTAGGTGTGGGAACACCTAACGCTGTGGTTAAAAAGATAATGGCTTTATACTAAAGTAACCTGAATTCTGCAAGATTTTATGGATTAAACAGCGAGTTAATGCGTAAAATCGCTTTAGCGATTTTACAAAGATGGGGGATTTTCTTCCTTTTGTCTGAATCAGGATTAGCAGAGTTAATAAGGAAAGGATTAGCAATTCTAAAATAATACTTTAGATATTAGCATGTTGACTGGATTACCCATCCCGCAAATTTGCTAAAATCAGCCCAAAAAAGCCTTGATTGACAGCTTGATAATACCAGCCTAATTGTTGATGGCAATTAGCACATTGCGCATATCGCCAGTAATGACCTGCAAACCATGTGTATTCTAAGGTTGGCACGCCATAGCAGAAACAGCCATCCGCTTGAGAAAAACAACCAATTTGAAAACTGATTTCAGCAGGATTATGGAAAATGTGATGATGTTGCCCTTGAATATCAATTTTATAGCGATGGTGCGTAATCGGATGTTGACAAAAACGGCATAAAATGGGTCTTTCTTGCGGTTTTAGCGTCGTATGCTCGGTTAAGGCTGAGAATAAGCGGTTAAAATCGTCTTCTTCTAACGATTGTAATAGATAGGGCAACGCTGTTAGTGTCATCATGTTTCATGAAAGAAAATCTTTAAACTGTCCGCAAACGTTTAATCCATATCAGTGATGCTAACAGTAGCGCGAACGCTAGGGGATAATAAAATAAGGGCGTTGAAGGGCGGAAATATTGATTGTCCTTTTCTATCGGCTCTAATTTATCTAACTCGGCATAAATTTCTTCTAAAGCTTGGGTATCTCGTGCACGAAAATAACGCCCTTGTGTTTTTTCAGCGATAGCCGTTAACGTTTTCTCGTCTAAATCGCTAGATGGGTTAATGCGTCGCGTGCCAAATAAATCCCGAACAAGCATTTCATCTGCGCCAACACCTATCGTATAAATTTTTAATCCTGCCTGTGCGGCTAAATCAGCCGCTTTGAGTGGCTCTACTTCCCCAGCGGTATTTGCACCATCGGTTAATAAAATCAAAATTCGACTGTTGACGGGTTGATTGCGTAAGCGTTTTACAGCAAGACCGATTGCATCCCCAATGGCGGTTTTTTGCCCCGCTAAACCAATAGCGGACTCTAACAGTAAAGTACGTACAGTTGTACGGTCAAAGGTTAATGGCGTTTGTAAATAGGCTTGGTCACCAAAGAGAATCAAGCCAACACGGTCACCAACTCGCCGTTGAATAAAATCTCCAGCAACAGCTTTTGTTGCGGTTAAACGGTCAACCATTTGTTGATTGAGTTGAAAATCGCCAATTTCCATACTGCCTGATAAATCCACCGCGAGCATTAAATCACGACCACTAATGGGTAACTCGACAGGCTCGCCTAACCATTGTGGGCGGGCGCAGGCAATGACTAATGCTAACCAAGCAAGCACCATGAACAAGCGTTGTAATTGATATTTTTTCGGCGTTGTCGGAGTCGCTGTTTGTAATGTGCTAAAGTCTTCTAAAAAGGGTACACGAATCGCTACGGTACGGGCTGGCTTTGCAGGTTTTAACCCGTAGTGAATCAGTAGCGGGAGCGGGAGGGCTAGAAATGCCCAAAGCCATTCAAATTCCAACATTTTTTAATTTATTCTGATGCAATTTAGTGAGGGCAATAAAAAACTGACTCATTATGTGTGTGTATTCAGGGGAATTAAAGGAAATTTTCATGACAGTTCTGTAATTGATATATATTGCTTTATATTTCATAGTATAAGCAATAAGTAGATAGAGTTTTCATAGATAACTTGTGTTTATTTATATACCAAAATAGTTTGTAATGCGTATGATTAAGTGTTTTAAATAGATGATTCTATATCATTCTCTAAGGCAAGTTGAATAGTAGAAATTAGTTAAAGTGCCTGTATCTGTCATCTTATCGAAAATAAAACTTGATACGCTGATTCTCGAATAACGCTACTAAAGTGACCGTTGTGATGGACAATCCTAGAACAGAAGACCCTCGGGCGCGTGTGTATGCACGCAGAAAAGCCTCTAAAACAACTGAACAATTGACTACCCCAAGCATTAATACGAATACTATGGAAGAAATCGATTTAAATCGCCCTGATTTATATATTAATCGTGAATTGAGCTTGCTTGCTTTTCATCGTCGCGTACTTGCTCAGGCAAAAGATACGAGCAAGCCATTATTAGAGCGGTTACGTTTTTTATGTATTGCTAGCTCTAATTTAGATGAGTTTTACGAAGTACGGGTAGCAGGATTAAAAGAACAGGTTCAGTTTGGCTCTGTACAAACAGGGGCTGATAATTTATCCCCCCAAGAAATTTTAAATCGTATTAGTATCGCAGCGCATGATTTTGTCGATGAACAATATCGATTATTGAATAATGAAATTATTCCCAGTTTAGAAAAAGAAAATATTTATTTTCTAAAACGTGACCAATGGAATGAAACACAAAATCAATGGATTAGGGATTATTTTAATAATGAACTCTTACCCATTCTAAGTCCTATTGGTTTAGACCCTGCTCACCCTTTCCCGCGTATTCTGAATAAAAGTCTTAACTTTATTGTTTCTTTAAAAGGCAAAGATGCTTTTGGGCGCAATATTGACATGGCAGTTGTTCAAGCTCCCCGCGCCTTGCCCCGTTTAATTTCACTCCCCGCAGAAGCAAGCCAACGCCCGCAAGAATTTGTCTTTCTCTCTTCGATTATTCATGCCCATGTTGCGGATTTATTCCCTGGTATGGAAGTATTGGGATGCTATCAATTCCGCCTAACCCGCAATAGCGATTTATTTGTTGATGAAGAAGAAGTCGACGATTTATTGCGTGCATTAGAAGGTGAATTACCTGGCAGACGTTATGGCGACAGCGTGCGTTTAGAGGTTGCAGATAATTGTCCTGAAAAAATTGTGAATTACTTGCTGAAAAAATTCCAATTAGAACAACGGGAACTTTTCCAAGTGAATGGTCCTGTTAATTTAGGGCGTTTGATTGCTATCCCTGATATGTTAGACCGTCCTGAGTTAAAATATCCAAGCTTTACATCAGGATTACCTAAAAATTTAGGACGCAATTTATTTGCGACGATTCGAGAAGGGGATGTCCTACTCCATCATCCATTTCAATCATTTACCCCAGTGATTGACTTTGTGCGTCAAGCCGCCGCCGACCCGCAAGTTTTAGCCATTAAACAAACTTTATATCGAACAGGGCCTGACTCTGTGCTGGTTGATGCACTGGTTGAAGCAGCAAAAGCAGGGAAAGAAATCACCGTTGTTGTGGAATTACGCGCCCGTTTTGACGAAGAGGCTAATATTCGTCTAGCAAATCGATTACAAGAAGCGGGGGCACATGTGGTTTATGGCGTAGTGGGCTTTAAGACACACGCTAAAATCATGATGATTATTCGCCGTGAAGGTAAAAAACTCCGTCGTTATGTCCATTTAGGCACAGGTAACTATCATGCGAAAACCGCCCGTATTTACACCGACTATGGACTATTTACGTGCGACGAAGACATAGGCGAAGACGTGCATAAAATTTTTATGCAGCTTACATCGTTAGGGCGCAATGCAAAAATGCGCAAAATGTTACAAGCCCCATTCACATTACACAGTGGCATGATTGAACGCATTGCCCGTGAAGCAGAAAATGCAAAGGAAGGAAAACCCGCGCATATTATTGTAAAAGTCAACGCATTAACTGAAGCTGAAATTATCAGATCCCTATATCGTGCTTCTATGGCGGGGGTTAAAATTGACTTAATCGTGCGGGGAATTTGTTGTTTACGCCCAGGTGTAGAAGGGATTTCAGAAAATATCCACGTGCGTTCTGTCGTTGGACGCTTTTTAGAACATACACGCTGTTTTTACTTCCATAATGATGGCAAGCCAGAAGTGTATTGTGCCAGTGCAGATTGGATGGACCGCAACCTACTGAAACGAGTAGAAGAATGTTTCCCGATTGAACATCCTGAATTAAAAGAGCGCGTGATTGAACAAGGGTTAAAACTCTATTTAGCCGATAATACTCAAGCATGGGTATTAGACAGTGAGGGCAATTACACATGGCTAAAACCGAAAGAGGGAGAAGCCCCTATTTCAGCGCAAACAACGCTCTTGCAACATTTGACAGATAAAGCGTAATTCATGTTTAAACAATACTAAATTGGTGGTGCTAAATAACCTGAGTTCGGCGAGATTTTTTAAAAAGACAAGCATTTGTCTGAATCAGGATTTTCAGAATTAACAGAATTTAAAACCCTTAAACCAAGAAATTAAGGCGAATCACGCTTTTTAATTCTGCTAGTTCTAAAAATTCTGTGAACTCTGATTCAGATAAACAAAGACCTGCTAGGGTTTCAAAACCTAGCAGGTCTCTGTTTTATTTTATAAATATCGCCGAACTCAGGTTAAGTTTACCAGCACGTTTCCCATCCTGTTTGATTCCCAGAAAATTGCCAATCTCTACCTTCTACGTATTAATACTTAGTGATATAAGTAATATCACGTATATTAACTAAACTGTTATACTACTCACTATTTCATCGGTTTAATGTGTTACCGCTAAAGAATGCATTCACCAATTTATGATGCGTTATACACTCAAACAACCATCAATTCTAAATTATTGAAGCTTTATTTATAACATAATAATTTACAACAATTTTTGTGAGTATAAATTTTGCATGTTTCAATAACGCCAAAAATTCCCATCACTCAAAGGAATCATCATGACCAATGATAAAACTAACTACTTTAATACCTTTAACCAACAAATCCGTGTTGCTGAGAGTGCTTTAGAGGACTCTAAAAGCGATGATGCAAAATTAAATAAATTGGTGGAAGCGAATTTAAACACGGGTATTGGTAGTGTTGAAAAAATCCGCGATATCCTGTTTGGTAATCAAATTCGGGATTACGACAAACGATTCAAACGCTTAGAAGAACGTTTGATTCAAGAAAATCAACAAATGCGTGATGATATGTCTAACCGTATCCACGCCTTAGAAGAACTGCTGAATAGTGAAGTAGATGCCTTAAGCGAGAAAAATAAGGCAGAGCGTCAAGAGCGTATTGTCAATGTTCAAGACATACAGCACGAACTGAACGCACTCAAGAATGATGTCAATGTGCGTAGTATGCAATTAGAGGAACAATTCAGCAAAGAATTAAAGCTGTTACGTCAACAATTACATAGCAAAACACAAGAAATCATTACTCAATTACGCCTGCAAAACGATAGTTTAACGGGTTTAGTCAATCAAGAAATTTCTCAGTTACATGAAGAAAAAGTCAGCCGTAGCGACTTAGCCGCCTTTTTCAACGAGTTTGCCCTGCGTTTAGAGCAAAACACGGTTAAAACCATCGATGAGAAATAAGCTTAAACTGGTTTTGATGATGTAGGAATACGTTGGTAAGTAAGACAACTCAAGATACTTACCAACAAACTGCGATTAATTGCCACTCACTGACAAACATGATGACCACAATGGATGAGTATAAACAACTTCGTCAACTGCTATCGCATGAAGAAGAAAACTTAAAAAAAATTGTTTATCAGCTCCTGAAAGACCTTCGTGAGTTTTCTAGTGGTATTAATCAAGTGCTGGATGAACATAGTCATCAACTTGATGAAATACATCAGCAATGGTTTGATGTACAAACTGATGTTGCACAATATCAAACCACTTTAAAAAATCAAACCCTTCAAGTTACCGAACAACAACAACAGTTAAAAACGGTTGAGAGTAGCTTACAAAAATATATAGATGCTCAACACCAAAGACTGAATAATTTAGAAAAATATCACCCTGCCGAATTGGTGAAACGCCTCAGCGAGTTTGAACAACGGGGGCAAGCCTTACAGCGTGAGATTGCAACACATGAAGCCAGCTTAAAACAACAAGCATTAGAATTAGAAGAAAAAAATAAATCATTAGCCACAATAGAAGCTTATATCCAGCTACAACTAGACCAACAAATCAGCCGATTAAATGCCTTAGAAAAGCATCACCCCGCCGAGTTGGTCAAACGCATCACCAGTGCCGAACAACAGTGGCAACAGCTTTATCAAAGCGTTCAAGCACAACAAGCAGATTTAAAAACACAAACAGAAGCCTTAAATGCAACTGCTAAACGGCTCAGTACGAATGAAAAATCTTTACAAGAATCAGTTATAACACTAGCAACATTACAACATCAATTAAGCAATCACGACCATCAATTAGCTCATTTAGTTGAAACCAGCCCTAGCCAACAAGTTGCACAATTAAGTTTAATTACTAAAGAACATACTCGTTTACTCAATGAGTTAATGCAGGATAAAGCACAGCTTGCGACACAAGCGGAAGCCTTACAAACCCAATTAGTCCAACAAGTAGAACGGCTACAAATTTTAGAGCGCGACCACCCCGCAGAATTAGTGCAACGGTTGGCAGATATTGAAGTCCGTTGGCAAGAGATTAAAGAGATTGAAGCACGCTTAACAAATACAGAAGGTCGTATTACTGACCTTGCCCATATTTTACCGCATGCCATTCGCCAAGCCTCTGCACAACATATTCACGATGGTTTAAACAATAACGAAGCAGAATTAACCGAGTCTTTAAAAGAGCCTGTTAAAAACTGTTTAAAACAATCCGTGAATGAAGACACACAATCACTTGCTGACGCGCTATTTCCTATCATGGGTCCCGCGATTCGCAAGTCGATTAATGAATCTTTAAAAGGACTGATTCAAGATTTAAATATGCGCTTAGAACACAGCGTATTATCACCACGTGGGATAGGCTGGCGGATTGAAGCGATGCGCTCAGGGCGCAGTTTTGCCGAAGTGGTTTTACAAAATACCCTTGTTTACCGAGTTGAAGAAATCTTTTTAATTCATAGACAAACGGGATTATTGTTACAACACATTCATCAAGAAGATTCAACCTTAGGCGATAGCGATGCAATTTCAGGCATGTTGACGGCAATTCAAGATTTTACCCGCGATTCATTCTCAAAAGATAAAACCGAAGAGCTAGACCGCATCGAGTTAGGCAGTTATACCGTTTGGTTAGAACGCGCCCCCCATGCTGTGCTTGCCTGTGTCATTCGTGGCGTTCCGCCCTATGAATTTCGTCATTTAATGAAAGCGATTTTAGAAAAATTGCACGCACGTTATGGACGAGAACTAGAAAATTTTGAAGGCGATAATACGACGTTTGAAACAACACAACCGTTATTACAAAACGCTTTACAATCCCAGAAAAAAGAAGAAGAAACCGCCCGCGCAAAACGCTTTTTTTCAATGCCTTTATTGGTCGTTCTCTTCCTCCTGTTATTAGGCATCGGCTATGGCAGTTACCGTTATTGGCAATGGCAACAAACTTTAGAAAACTATATTGCTGCCTTAAAGCAAACACATGGCATTGTATTTATTGAAGGAGAGACACGCAACGGCAAGTTACAAGTGCGCGCTTTACGCGACCCTTTAGCCATAGACCCTGCCAATCTTGCACAACAATACGCAGTAGCCGATAGAGTGGAATTACACACCCAACCCCATTACGATTTAACGCCCGAATTTATCCTGCAACGGGCACAACAACGTTTACAACCCCCTAAAACGGTACAACTGCAAGTAACAGAGGTTTCCACCTTAAAGATAACAGGCTATGCAACACCCGCGTGGATAGAATCCGTACCAACAAAAGCCTTGCAAGTGGTTGGTGTGACAGATATTAATGTCAGCGAATTAGAAAATATCGACCAATTTTTATTAAAACAAGCACAAACACGCTTAAAACCACCGACAACGTTTACACAATTAACCGTAAAAGACACCGTTTTAACCCTAAAAGGAGAGGTCGAAGCGGCTGACTATTTACGTATCACCAGTGAAACGCCTCAATTAACAGGATATGCAGAAATAGACACCACTGGTCTGATTAATGTCACCCAACAATTACAAGAGCTTGAACATCAAATTAGTGCCATCAATATCTATTTTGGTGAAGATTATAATTTCAGTGACTCACAAGAAACAAACCTAACGCAGTTAAGCAACCTTATAAAACAAATAATTACATTAGCAGAACGCCATCAAAAACACTTAGTGTTTCAAATCAGTGGTTATACCGATGGTTTAGGAACACAACTACATAATCAAACATTAAGCCAACAACGGGCTGAACGGGTTTATCATGAGTTAAGCATAAGAGGTATTGAAACGCGCTATCTACAAATTGTTCCCCCATTAAATATCCCCTTTGGAGATATCGCGCCGAATTACTTAGAGCGTCGTGCGTCAATCAAAATACAACAGTCAGTTCAGGGATTGATATAACAATAAATAGGCATTGTCGTCGTTGATTAAATACAGAGGATAAATCCGTGTCCATGCTTCAAAAAAAGATTTGTATGATTGGAGATTTTTCTGTGGGAAAAACCAGCCTTGTTGCACGTTATGTTCATCAAGCATTTTCCGAGAAATATCTTACAACTGTTGGGGTAAAAATTGACACGAAAACAATAACTTTACCATCGGGAGATATAAAGTTTATTTTATGGGATATTGCAGGCGCGGATAAACTAACAACCGCCTCTATGACTTATTTACGTGGTGCGGCAGGATATTTGCTGGTTGTTGATGGGACACGTTTACCCACTTGGGAAAGTGCGCTAAACCTACATCAATCAGTTATGCAACAAATTGGGAAAAAACCTTTTTTAGTCCTATTAAATAAAGCAGATTTACAAGCGCAATGGGAAATTACAGATGCGTTACTCGCGCCACAGCGTGAACAAGGGTGGCAGTTTTTAGAAACCAGTGCAAAAGAAGGATTAAATATAGAAGAGGCGTTTTTTCAACTCGCTATGCAGCTTACAGGATAATACTCATGATAAAAATTCCGCTCAGTATTGCGAAATATGCCCATACGTTATGGATGTCAGAACTGGTACTGACATATTTACACGTGGACGAAGAGGGGATATTAGTGAGTTGGGGCGGGTATCCACGACATTACGGACTTGGTGAGTTAAAAACCGATATGCCTGTCGTAGAACAGGTTTATGTCCTAGAAGGATTACTCCCCGTTACACACACACAAATTGTTGAATTTATTAGCATGGGCAATGGACGTGTTGCCCATATTCATTTATTACCTTTTCATAAAGGCACGTGGGTTTTAATGCTAGATGCGACGGAAGAACATGACCGCCAGCAACGACTACAACAACAAGCCAATGAATTAAGCATCCTAACCTATCGCCAAAGCCGTTTATTGCAAGAATTAGAAAATATTCGCCGTAATTTAGAACACGAAAAAAATCAGTTACAGCAAGCCAATGAGCAAAAAACTCGCTTTATTGCCTCTCTATCGCATGAGTTACGCGCGCCCTTAGCCTCTATCATGGGCTATACCAAGCTATTAAACGACGCTCAAGAAACTGCGCCACAAAATAATGATTATCTCAGCGCAGTTGAAAATAATGCGAATCATTTGATTCGTTTAGTGGACGATATTTTAGAACAAGCAAAATTAGATATTGGTAATATTCAATTAAAACCAATAGCTTGCAACTTAAGTGAATTAATTAATAATTTACGACAACTATTTTTACCCGTCGCAAAAGAAAAACATTTAGATTTTCAAATCGTCACCCGCGAAAATTCTTTTTTACCCTCTGTCCTCATTGATGAAATCCGTTTGCGCCAAGTATTTATTAACCTTATTAATAATGCCTTAAAATTTACCGCACAAGGGTATGTCCATGTTACCGTTGAATGGCGTGAAGACCAACTAAGTTTTACGATTGAAGACTCTGGCGTTGGAATTTCTGAGGAAGGCTTAAAAAAATTATTTACGGCTTTTTACCGAGATAAAACAACGGAAAATCAAGCAGGAACAGGATTAGGGCTATCAATTAGTCAAAAAATTGTACAGTTGATGAATGGCAATATTGGCGTTAACTCTGTGGAAGGCAAAGGGGCTACTTTTAAAGTCATCGTCCGCGCGCCACGTGTATGGCAAGCAGAATTATTAACGATTCAACGAGATACTAGACAACATCCGACATCGCCTGTTAAATCAATACAAAATAAACAAGAAAAGTTGTTGTTAGCAGAAGATACAGAGGTTTTACGGCTATTATTTAAGCTAATTTTGCATGAGCATTATCAATTAATCATGGCAAATAATGGTGAGGAAGCGGTACGTTTAGCCTTTGTGGAAAAACCTGATATCGTGTTAATGGATTTACAAATGCCTGTTATGAATGGTTATGATGCCATTAAACAATTACGTGCAGAAGGGTTTCACGCGCCAATTATTGCCTTATCTGCTTCTAATTTCGAAGAAGACCGAAATTATGCAATGCAGTTAGGATGTAACGCTTATTTGACAAAGCCTGTTGATAATCAACGTTTATTAAACACAATTACGCAAGTACTTGCACAACATAGCATTGTGACGCAAGTCTAAATTTGGTGAGATTTTTAAAGTAAAACAGATACCTGCTAGGTTTTCAAAACCTAGCAGGTCTTTTTTTGTCTGAATCAGAATTCACAGAATTTTCAGAATTAGCAGAATTAAAAACATAATTTTTTATTCTTTTAATTTTCTTGTCTTTTTAATTCTGAAAATTCTGATTCAGACAAACTGTTGTCTTTTTAAAAGAAACTCGCCGTACTCGCGTTAAGTTAGCATATTCCCATAGTGTTTTTTTATGTGGCGTTTCACGAGTTTGGTGAAGAGTAATAACTTGTTTATTATAAATTTTTTCACACTCTACTTGTTGCGCGTTTATTTGTGCATAAGATAAAATTCCATGTGCTAAAATAGAAGAAAGATTTTTAATATCCGTTATATAATAAAAACCTGTATCAGGTGGATTTGGCATCATCTTTCCCTTTCATGTTTTTACGCTTTCATCGATAAATACTGATAATAAATACAGTACAGTATTTTATGCAGATAAGTCTTTAAAAAATCCGTGCGGGAACGCCTGCTACTCGGGTGTAAGCAGGAACAGCACGAGTAACCACTGCACCCGCCGCAATTAACGCCTGCTCTCCAATCTCAACACCCTGTAAAACCGTTGTCCCCGCGCCAATATGTGCGCCTGTGCCCACTTTACAGCCGCCACACAACACGGCACCCGTTGCAATATGACAATGGTCAGCAATCACACAATCATGCTCGATAACCGTGCGGGTATTGATTAAGACATTATTACCAATTTGAGCATAAGGATTGATAACCGCGCCTGCCATGACTTGGCAACCTTCGCCAAGTATTACACTTGCACTGATAATGCTTTGTGGATGAATAACAGAAAGGAAGGAATAACCCAAAGATTGAAAATGCTGAAAAATATCAGTACGTCGTATGGTGGTTTTAACAGAGCCTAAACCATTTACTAAACGCACGGCAGTTGCTGGATACTGTAAAACCTGTAAATCATCCCCTAAGACTTTTAACCCCAAAGCACAGATAGCTTGTGGTTGGGTATCAGTCACCCCTAAAATAGGCTGTTGAATTTGTTTTAAAATATCCAGCAAAACACCAGCATGTCCTCCTGCACCTAAAATAATGCAAGGTAAAGACATTAAATTAGCTCATCCGCGAGATAATCCCGTTCTGCGGTCTTATGTAACCAATTCCAATAAAATAAGGGGGATACCCCCGTACCTGGGCGTTTTACGGTCAAATTTTCCGCTGTAAAAGCTTCACCGCGTTTAATGGCTCGTGCTGCCGTTAAACTCTTACGCGCAACATCACGATTAGCTTGTTCCATTGCACTCGGTTTTTTAATGCTATGTCCAAATGCCTGCTCGATTTGTCGAATGCCTTGCACCATCGCTTTTAATTCAGCAGGTTCTAATGAGGCACGATGGTCGGGTCCCGCTAAATGACGGTCTAGGGTAAAGTGTTTCTCGATAACACACGCCCCACGTGCAACCGCCGCCAGCGGAATCGCAATCCCCTCAGTATGGTCAGATAAACCGACAGGTAAACCAAAAGCCGCCTGTAACGTATCCATCGCGTACAAATTCACCTGATTCACAGGCGCAGGATACTCCGTTGTACAATGCAATAACGTGACTTTTTCCTGTAATGCCGCTTGTCCAATAGGTGACTGATAAACCTGTACAAAACGGGTTAAACTCGGCTCGACCTGCGGTGGTTGCGTATAGCCAAAGGCTAAAACACTTAATGCTGTCTCAATATCGCCTAAAGTTGACATCCCCGTCGACAAAATCACAGGGCACTGTGTCCTTGCTGCCTTTAACAATAACGGGGCATTAGTAATTTCACCCGAAGCCATTTTTAAACAAGAAATTTGCAAGCGATTTACCAATAAATCAACACTTTCCTCATCAAACGGTGTGGACAAAAAAGTAATACCTTGTTGCTGACAATGTTGCATTAATTGCAAATGGTCGGCTTCACTCAACTCTAATTTTTTAATCATCGCAAATTGCGATTCTGCCGCGTCCGTTGTTTCCTGCTGATATATCGCTTTAGGCGCGGATTGGGTCACAATTTTTTCTGCTTTAAACGTCTGAAACTTCACTGCATCCGCACCCGCATCAACAGCGACATCTATCAAACGCAACGCCATATCGAGCGAACCGTTATGATTAACGCCCGCTTCCGCAATAATATAAGTGGATTTATTCATCTTGAGCAAAGAACTCGATTTTTGCACGCTCTAAATCTGCCATTTGTCCAATATCAATCCAATACTCACGAATTGGAAAAACGACGGTTTCCCGTTTTTCAGTTAATGCCTGCTCGAATAAGGTTGGCATATCGAAAAACGTTTCCTTGGGTATAAGGCTTAATAGGTTAGGTTGTAATACGTAAATGCCCGCATTGACAAAAAAACGCTGAATGGGCTTTTCCTGAATGCCTAAAATACGATGATTATCAATCTGCACAACCCCATACGGCACTTGAAAATCATACTCCCGCACGCACATTGTCGCCGCCGCTTGATGCTCTACATGAAAATCTAATAAATGCCGATAATCGACTTTTGTTAATAAATCTCCATTCATCACGATTAATGGTTCTGTTGGTACATCAGGCAATAAAGTTAATGCCCCCGCTGTTCCTAAACGTTCTTTTTCATGCAAATATCGAATATTCACATCAAAAGCCGAACCATCGCCAAAATACGCTTCAATCATTTCCGCTTTATAATTGACGGATAAATAAAAATGAGTAAATCCTTGCTCACGAAAACTTTCAATAATCGTCTGTAAAACGGGCTTATTCCCGACTTTTAACAAAGGTTTTGGACAATGTTCTGTTAACGGACGCAAGCGCGTTCCTAAACCGCCCGCCATTAAAACCACCCAATTTTGACGCTCACCTGATTGAATTAATTCATCTAAAACGGCGAGATTAACAACGATACCTTGCGGATTAAGCAAAGGAATATGATGTCGTCGCGTGCGTTTCATCACATTTAAAATATGCGCGGTACTCGTGCTATCGCGTAACACGGTCGGTGCAGTATTCATAATTGATTGCACGGCTGATTCTAGCGACAACCCTTTTAAAATAGCGCGACGCACATCGCCATCCGTCACTGTTCCTAATAATTTTCTTTGAGCATCAACAATTAATGCAATTTGTAACGCACTATTATCTAATGCCTGAATGGTCTCACGAATGCTTGCTGTTGGAGAAACAAGGGTTTTTTGCCAGTCTTTCATATAAGAATTCATTTTCAATTAAGATTGTTTATCTTACAGACATGATGACTTAACTTACAACACAGGCACCACCGCCTGTGGAAACACATAAGGCGCAGGATATAACACCCCTTGAAAATACAAACCACTTGCGGGCGCGGTCACACCGCCAGCGGTACGGTCACGCGCTTCTAAAACTGCTTTTGCCCACTCTGGGGCTTGCTCACCACATCCAATTGTCATCAACACGCCCGCGATGTTGCGCACCATATGATGCAAAAACGCATTGGCAGAGACTTCTATAATCACATAATCCGCTTGGCGTGTAACACTTAAACGGCTAATCGTCCGTACAGGCTGTTTTGCCTGACATCCAACCGCGCGATAGGAGGTAAAATCATGCGTGCCTAATAAAAAATTCCCCGCTGTTTGCATCCGTTCCACATCCAACGCTCGATAATCCCACGCTACTTTATTGATTAACAAGGCTGGGCGCACCATCCGATTTAAAATAATGTAGCGCGAGTACGGCGAGATAATAGATATAAAACAGAGGATTAATGATAAAAGCTGAATAAAAGCGGAATGGAAGAAATAAAAAGTTGTACCCAAAGGAAAAGTAGGAATAATGGAACATCACTAAACGTCCACCTCCACTTTCCAAAGGTACAACCATGGATATGATAACAATCCTGTTCTGCTCAATCGACGACTTTTGTAAATGGTTTATACCCTTATGGGAACAAATGTTGTTAGAAGAAGGAAATCCCAAGAAAAGTCAGCGAGATGGGACAATGTCCCCGTCAGAAGTGATGACCTTACTCGTGTTGTTTCATCAATCTAATCAAACCTGAGTTCGGCGAGTTTCTTTTAAAAAGACAACAGCTTGTCTGAATCAGAATTCACAGAATTTTCAGAATTAGCAGGATTAAAAAGCGTGATTCACCTTAACTTTTTGGTTTGAGGGTTTTAAATCCTGTTAATCCTGAAAATCCTGATTCAGACAATGTTTTAATCTTGTCTGGTGAATCCCGATGAAAAACAAGAGAATAATCTCTGCCAGTCCTTCAAACCTTTTCGCGTGTTCCAACAGACCTGCTAGGTTTTGAAAATCTAGCAGGTCTTTTTTTGTCTGAATCAGAATTAGCAGGATTAAAAATCATGATTCGCATTAATTTCTTGGTTTTAGGTTTTAAATCCTGTTAATCCTGAAAATCCTGATTCAGACACGCTATTAAACTCGCCGAACTTAGGTTCATTAAAACGCTGATAACGCGCACCCATCATGGCATTTAATAAAATGCCTATCGTTGTGCCATTATGCAGTAAGGCGGATAAAATAGGGGAGACAACGCCAGATACCGCGCCAATGGTTAAGCCTGTATTGATTGCTGTAGAAGCATGGAAATGATGGTGAATCAACTTCATTGTCGCTTGGCTTAAGGCTTTTGCATCAACAATGGTGCTTAAATCGTCGTTTAGTAATACTACATCAGCTGTTGCACGGGCTAAATCCGCGCCTTTGGGCATCGCAATACCAACCATTGCTGAAATCAGTGCGGGGGCATCGTTTACCCCATCACCGATAAATGCCACTTTACGCCCTTGCGCATTAAATTGTTTCACTATATTGGCTTTATCTTCTGGCGGGCAATCAGCATAGACGTGGTCAATGCCTAATTCTTTGCCTAATGCTTGTGCTTTGTCGGCTTGGTCTCCTGTAAGCATGATGATTTCTTGTATGCCTAATTGTCGCAAATGTTGTACGACTTGTTTTGCTTCTGGGCGTAAATGGTCACGAAGTGCGACAATGCCCAAGGGATGTCCATCCATAGCGACATATAAGAGGGTTTTGCCTTGTTTTAATAAGTTGTTTATGGTGCGCTTGAAGCGTTTAAAAGAAACTTGTTCATGTTCTTCTAAAAAGTGTCGACTACCAATGGCAACCCGTTGATTGTTGACTTGTGTCGTTAAGCCATGTGCGATGAGATAGTCCACTTCTTCATGTTCTATATGCCCTGTTTTTTCTGCACGGGCAAATTGCACAATTGCATTTGCAATCGGATGGGTTGCGTGTTCTTCAATTGATGCGACAAGGGCTAATAAACGTTCAGGTTGCCAATTTTTGGGAAGAAAGGTTTTTATATCTGTGACTTCTAGTAAACCGCTGGTTAATGTGCCTGTTTTGTCAAAAATAAAAGTGTCTGTATCGGCTAGGTTTTCAATGGCTTGACCGCCACGGAATAATAAGCCTTGCTTTGCGCCGTGATACATCGCGGATTTAATGGCAACAGGTGTACCGAGTTTTAGCGCGCAGGCATAGTCGACTAAAAAGACGGAGGCGAGGCGGTCAATATCGCGGGTGAGTAGATAAACAACGATACCTAACCCTAACGTGATATAAATACGTTTGTTTGCAAGGTCTTCCGCAAGACATTGGGTTTTAGATTGTTGTTGTAGTGAGGCTTCGATAAAGTGGGCTATGCGGGCGGTCGTGGTATCTGCACCAACACGGGTAACGTGAATGCGTAAACGTCCTTCTTCAATGACCGTGCCAGAAAGCACTTTATCTCCGATTTCTTTGCGAACGGGTAGTGATTCTCCTGTGACAGAGGCTTGATTTACTGCTGCATTTCCGCCAATCACTTTACCATCAATGGCAATCATGTCACCTGTACCAACTTCGATGCAGTCACCAACAATTAACTCATTGCAATCTATTTGGATTAATGCACCATCGCGTTCTACCCATGCTTGTGTCGGTAAGGGTTTTAAGAGGTAGCGTAGTAGTGCGTCGCTGTGTTTTGTGGTTTTATGTTCTAAATATTCGCCTAAATTAAGCAGGGTTTGGGTTGCTATCGCGGTGAAGTATTCGCCACGGCTCGCAGCAAGTCCAATCGCAAGACTGTCTAATACTTCTACTTTCATGCCGCGTGTGCATAACACTTCTACACCTTGCCAAACGGTTGGCGCGATAATGGCGTAAGTGAGCCATTGTCGAGCGTTTGGTGTCAATAGTGGCAGACTGAGTAAACTTAAGCCCGCAAAAAAAATGCCCGCAGGGCTGGGGGCAACTTCGTTATATTCCCCTTCAGGCAGTGTCACGCTTACCGCTTGTGCAAATTGTTGTTTAAACCAGCGAAAAATGGCGGTGCGATGTGTTGCTTGTCCATCGTAATGTACAACAACACTACCCGCGATAGGATTTAAGCGGACATTACGCACACCACTTAAGTTGGATAAACTGGCTTCTAAGTGTAAATGGTCAATTTTGCGATTTGCGAGTAGGGCGGATTTAAAGCGCAGGCGTTGTGGGAGTTCGTGGACAAGTTCAATCGACATGGTAGTTCCCGTTTTTTTACCTTGTTATTGTCGCGAGGGTTTGGCGTGTGTGTGGGTGAAGCAGTTAGCACAATAGATTGTGTTTAACTCATGGTTTGCATTAACAGATGGTGAACTATCTCATGCAAAACGGATTAGGTATTTAACGTAGCGGATAAACTTCGTTAAATACCTAACAGGTAAGCGGAGTTATTAGTTGTATTACTTTTGTGATTCTGCTTTGAGTTCTGCTTCAGCATCTTGAAAACGTTCTTTTACTTCTTCAATACCGCCTTGTAGGGTGTTCCAGACTTTTACTAAGGATTTAATCGTATTTTTTTGTAGCGATTCATTAGTGAGTAAGAATGTTAAGGCTGCTCCTGTAATCGCGCCTTTTAAAAAACGTTCGTCACGGAAATTAAAGAAACTGGCAAATGTTTGATTATGTTCTCCTGTGCTTGCAGGTGCTGCGATTGGTTGCGCGTAGGGTATGGGATAACCATAGGGGTAATAAGCTTGTGGGTATGGATGTTGAGGACTGGCTTGGCTTGCTGTTTGAGGGGCAGTTACTTGATGAGGATAGCAAGCGTATAAATGTGCCGGATAACCCGTAGCGTTGTTAGGGTCATAAACAGGAGGGTAGCCATAGCCATGATGATGAGCATAATGGGGGTGAGGATATACAGGAGCTGGTGGGGGGGCAGGGGGTAAGAATGCTTGTTGCTGTGGTTGTACAGGTTGCGCAACGGGTGGGCATTGATAAGGTGAGGTGGCGTAAGGATAAGGTGGCGTTGGCATTTGTCCATAGCCATAAGGTGGTATTGCAGTTTGGGCTTGGACAGGGGCTTGTTGTGGTGTGACAGGTGGTGGCACTGCACCTGTGTTCATCGTAATTTGTGGATTTGGTGGTGTTTGTTGATTATCCATAATGATGCACCTTTGATTGTGAGTAAGATTGGTAGATAACCTAATAGGGTGTTGTGAATTAGGAATTATCTTGATTTAAGGTATATATCAGCGCAGTACCCGCTACAAACATGGTTGCAACGGTTGCAAGGTTAGAATGATTCGGGCTGATGTTTTGCCCAATGGCAGTAACAACGGCTGTTGCTAAACCTGTTGCAACACCTGCTTTAATAATGCTCCCAATAGGATTTGCACGTGCTTCTGGCGTTTTACGTAATTGCGTAGCAGTTGCTGCCGTACTACCTATCATCACGCCTAAGAGTGCGTTATGTAATAAAGTGGTGGTTTGCGGACTAAGGGGATAGTAATTTGCGGGAACAGGGTAATATAGGGGATGACTCATAGTGCTTTATCCTCTGAGGTTGCAGATGGGAGGGGATGCAGTAAACCGATTTCGACTAATAAGGAGGGGACATCATTGGCAGAGGCTTGTAATAAACGTTCCCACCAAGCTGATTGAATTTGGTAGGGGTCATAAGTGATAAGCAATGAAGCGGCGGGTTTATTAATCCGTAGCTCAATAATTCCCGGTAAAGTTGCTAACTTTGCTTTAAACAAACTATCAGAAATATGCGGTAATACAGTCAAGAGACTGGGTAGTAGCCGTAAGCGTAACCGCCCTTGAACATGGTGAACGATTTGTAAGTGCGGTAAAACAATCGGTAACCATTGCCAGTCTGGTGGCTGTATTGGTTGAGACATCATTAGAAATATAAACCCTCATTTATTGTTTATTTTTAGAGGAACGCTTTTGCCAAAGAAAGCATAGAGGTTTCAAGGCTTTTCTTTACAACAGCACTGAATAAGGCATTACCCAATAAAGCCCCTGTGTGGTTGACTGCACTCCGTTGTGACATTGCGGTAGTCAGCCCACTTTCTAAACAGCCAACTTTATGAAGCTGATATAAAATATCATCGCCTGTTAAACAGGTTACGTCGTAATGGACTAACAAACTGCCCGTTTTAGGGTTGATTTGACAGCTTTCTACGCCTTTAAGTTGTAACAATAACTCGGATAGTTCCGTAGATTGACAAGTTGCATGTCGTAACCTATCTGTCCGTACCCGTAGCCGTCCCGGTATGTGGTGAATATAAGCACCCATGATGAGCCTCCGCATGAAGTAAAGAACACACACAAAAAATCATTGTTCTTTCAGTATGAATTAGATTCTAAATGTGTTTATTTGCAAATGCAAGTGAGAATCATTATTATTAAAATAGTAAGTACACTTAAATTTTTTAAGGTAAAACACATCATGTTAATGAACACACAGATGCAATCACGGAGTTATCCCTTAAACCTTGCAACTGAAAATGAGTTGTTAAGCGTTATGGGTATAAAAGCAGATAAGCAGATACAAGCCCGTTTAGCCGCAATGGGAATTGTGGAAGGGGCTATTTTGCAAGTCGTTAATCGCCAAGCAGCAAATGGCGGTTTAGTGGTACGGTGCGGCGAAACGCGCTGGGCACTGGATAAAAGTGTGTCCTATCGGATTTTTGTAATCCCTGCAACACGAGAAGAAAATTAGGAGTTACAACAGCATGATGCGTTTGAATGAATTACAAATCGGTCAAGATGGAATTGTGAAAGGGTTTGATAAAAGCCAACCTGGTTATCGACAAAAATTATTAGCCATGGGTCTAACACCTGGAACATTGTTCACAGTGACTCGTTACGCCCCCATTGGCGACCCGATAGAGATTCGAGTACGCGGGTTTGCGTTGAGCTTACGTAAAGATGAAGCAAATGTCATTTTAGTTGAGAGGGGGCATAATGGCTGAATGGACAGTGGGCGTTATTGGTAATCCAAACTGTGGAAAAACCACCCTTTTTAATGCATTAACAGGGTCAAAACAACGAGTTGGTAACTGGCCGGGAGTCACCGTAGAACGGAAAACAGGCTATTATCAGTATGCAGAACAAAATATTGAATTAGTTGACTTACCGGGTATTTATTCTATCGATACAACACCAGGACATACTTCTTTAGATGAAGCAGTTGCCCAAGAATACGCACTCTCAGGCGAAGCTGATTTAATCATCAATATTCTGGATGCCTCTAATTTAGAACGTAATTTATACCTAACAACACAACTGTTAGAGATGCAAGTCCCTTTATTAGTTGTGCTGAATATGATGGATATGTTGGCAGAGCGGGGCACTGAAATTGATTTAGACAAATTATCTGAACAGTTAGGCGTTCCCGTAATTCCCGTTACGGCTTCTAAAAATCAAGGGTTAGACTTACTCAAGCAACAAATTAATGAATATTGTGCACGCAAACAACTGCCTAAGAATCAACCCAGTTATCCGTCTGTTTTAGAAACAGCCTTACAAACGATTATCCCCCAAGTCAAGGAAATACTTCCCGCAGAGCATCAACCTTATCACCATTGGTTTAGTTTAAAACTCTTAGAAAATCTTGAAACCATTAGCCAGCCATTACCCGCAACACTCAGACAGTTAATTGAAGAACAACAAATCTTAGTACGTGAAAACTTAGACGAAGATATCGATATTATTATCGCAGATGCTCGCTATAGTTTTATCAATACAGTCAATGAAGTAGCTGTAAAAAAAACGCATCAAGTAACCCGCTCACTCTCTGACAAAATTGACAGTGTGGTGCTCAATCGAGTTTTAGGAATCCCCATTTTTTTAGGGATTATGTACCTCATGTTTTTATTTACCGTCAATATCGGCGGTGCATTTATTGACTTCTTCGATATCTTATTCGGGACGGTTTTCGTCGACGGCTTCAGTCATTTACTCAGTCATTATGGCGTTACAGATTGGATTGTTACCTTAATCGCTAATGGTATCGGCGGTGGCGTGCAAGTTGTTGCAACCTTTATTCCTGTGATTGCCTTCCTTTTTCTCTTTCTCTCTATTCTTGAAGATTCTGGCTACATGGCACGTGCGGCGTTTGTCATGGATAGATTTATGCGCTTTATTGGCTTACCTGGTAAATCTTTCGTGCCAATGATTGTTGGTTTTGGCTGTAACGTCCCCGCCATCATGGCATCCCGTACCTTAGAACACCGACGCGACCGCTACTTAACCATCCTAATGAACCCCTTCATGTCTTGTGGCGCACGCTTACCTGTTTATGCCCTATTTGCCGCTGCTTTTTTTCCTGTGGGAGGACAAAACGTTGTTTTTAGTCTTTATTTAATCGGCATTCTCGTTGCGGTGCTGACAGGATTACTCATGAAGCACACCCTATTTAAAGGTGAAGCGGGTTATTTCGTCATGGAATTACCCCCTTACCATCTACCAACCTTAAAAAATATTTTCCTGCATACATGGGAACGTTTAAAAGGCTTTGTGGTACGGGCGGGGCGCGTTATTGTGCCTATGGTTATCGTCATTAATTTTTTAAATTCATGGGGACTTGATGGCTCATTTGGCAAAGATAACACCAATCAATCTGTCCTCAGCGAAATTGGACGCACACTAACCCCAGCCTTTAAACCGATGGGTATTCAAGAAGATAACTGGCCAGCTGTCGTCGGTATCTTTACAGGCGTTTTAGCAAAAGAAGTGGTTGTCGGCACATTAGATGCGATTTATAGCCAACAAGCGCAACAATCCGCCAGTACAGACGCGACCGAAGATAATTTTAATTTATGGGAAGGCGTACAAAGTGCGTTTGCCAGCGTACCTGAAAACTTAACCGCTGTTTTTAGCAACCTACTTGACCCGCTAGGCTTTCAATCCGCAGAACAAGATAGCCAAGAAACCAATGGCAACACCTTTACCGAAATGCATCACCATTTTGATGGACAAATTGGGGCTTATGCATTCTTACTTTTTATTCTGATGTATTTCCCTTGCACAGCCGCAACGGCAACCATTTATCGTGAAACCAGTGCAGGCTATGCCGCATTTGTAGCGACATGGACAACCAGTGTTGCCTACTTCTCGGCAACCTTGTTTTATCAAGTTGCAACCTTCGCCGCCCACCCCTTACAAAGCATTTTATGGGTTGGCATTCTCTGCAGTTTATTAACGGTTGTTATTTTTGCTTTCTATTTGCTCGGACAAAAACGTGAGCAAGCATTAACGCTGACGAGAGCAGAACAAACCGTATAACTATCTCAACAACGGGAGTACTCAATCATGTTGTATAACATTCATCATGTGATAGAAAACGCTCTCATCGTTTCCATATTTAAGCGTTTAGGCTTATGGTTATCGTTGATAGTCATGTTATCCACCGTGTTTGGGTACGCCCGTATTGCGAATAATATTCGCGAACGCAGTTTGCAACATCTACAACACTACACCCAGCAACAAGTACAACTGCAAGAACAATCACTTGCTGAATTAATGTCCTATTTACGTATCACCCAACAACGTTTAAGCCACGATTTAACCTTACCATTAGATATCAATTACTTTTGCCAATACTTGAATACAAATATTCCTGTACAAGCCCAACAACAGCCATTAATGGGCATTTATCTTTATACTGCCCAACAAACACAAACCTTATTTTGGCAACCACAAGGCACTTGCCAATTACGCCCATTACCTGCCCATTTACAAGCCATTAGCATTCAATCTGAACCTATTTCATGGCAACTTTTAAATAAAAAAGAAATTGCTGCTATTTTACCGATAGAAAATCCGCATCATCCTTTTACACTGATTGCGACTTTAGATGTCCATCACTTATTAATGGCAGACAATCGCTTAAGTCCGTATGAAGTGACACCACAACTGTATAACGCACGCGGTGAACTGCTTGACAGTGAGGCAACGACAACAACACGTTGGCACATTAGCCCAAGCATTCAAACAGGTATTTATTGGGATGTTTTACATAAAAATCATGTTGCTGTTGCCTACTTACCGACATTAAATAGCTATTTAGCATTATCACTGTCTAAAACAGTCGTCGGTACAATGGCGTGGGAAACAGCGCAACTCTTTATTCTCTTTGGCTTACTTATGCTGACGGCTGTTTTTATCCTATTATATTTCTCCCTCACGCAACAAGTTGCAAAACCCTTGCATCATATGATTTTAGCGATAAAACGCTTAGAACAGCATGATTTTACAATTCGCTTAAAAATGAAACGTCAAGACGAACTGGGCATGTTAGCAAAATCATTTGACCGCATGGTGCGCCGTCTTGCGACCGATGAACAACAGTTACAAGCCTATGCTCGCCAACTGGAATCCGCAAAAGAATCTTTAGAATGCAAAGTGCATGAACGAACACTCGCCTTAGAATCTGCAAACCGCGAAATTCAACAATTAAATCACTGCTTACAAGTAGAAAATCAGCGCATGAGTGCAGAATTAGCCGTTACACATCGCTTACAACAAATGGTTTTACCTAAATTACATGAATTAAAAGACATTCACGAATTAGACATTGCCGTATTTATGGAACCTGCGGACGAAGTCGGTGGCGATTATTACGACGTTTTATCACATAACGGCTCTGTCAAAATTGGCATTGGCGATGTGACAGGACACGGCTTAGAAAGCGGTGTTTTAATGCTGATGGTACAAACCGCCGTGAGAACCTTACAAGCGAATAATGTCACTGACCCTACTCAATTTTTTACCGCATTGAATCATACGATTTACGCGAACATCCAACGCATGAATAGCGATAAAACCCTCACATTATCATTACTGGATTATCAAGATGGCAATGTCCGTTTAAGTGGGCAACATGAATACGTGTTATGGGTGAATCAAAATGGTCAAGTGGATTTAATTGATACCCAACAACTAGGCTTTATTGTCGGCATCGAGCCTGAAATTTCTCAATGGATAAACTTTAAAGAACTTTTTTTGCAGACTGGCGAGGGTTTGGTACTTTATACCGACGGTATTACAGAAGCGACCAATCCCAAACGGGAACTATATGGCTTAAAACGCTTGTGCGATGTAGTAAGCCGCCACTGGCATTTAGCAACTGCACAAATTCAACAAGCAGTTATTAATGATGTTCGCCAACATATTGGCGTTGGGAGAGCCTTAGACGACATCACGCTTGTTGTTATGAAACGCATACCGCGCCCCTCACGCCTGCCACTTTATACTGAAACTGAAGATAACTTATGCGATATTATCGCCTAGGGGGTCAAATGACATTAACCACACTAAAAAGTTATTTAATACAGCATCATCAGGCAACATTGATAGATTTAGCCCATCATTTCAACCGTGACCCAGAAACCGTTAAAGCAGCTTTAGAACATTGGGTACAAAAAGGAAAAGTGAAACACAATACACTAGAGGCTTGCCAAAAAAGTTGCTGCAAAAATGCAGGGTTAGATGTATATGAATGGCTGGATGCTTAAAGTATGTGAGTTCGGCGAGTTTCTTTTAAAAAGACAACAGCTTGAATGTTGTAGGGTGGAATAGCGAAGCGTATTCCACCTTGAAATTCTGCAAAAACTGAGCAAAAACAGATTATAAATCGCATGGTGGAATACGCTTCGCTATTCCACCCTACATTTTTTAGTTGAAAAATTCTAACAGGTTTTTGCCACTCGCCGAACTCGCGTTATTAAAAAACAGCTTGTCTGAATCAGAACTAACAGGATTTAAACCATTTAAACCAATAAATTAATGGGAATCACGCTTTTTAATTCTGCTAATTCTGAAAATTCTGTGAATTCTGATTCAGACAAAAAAAGACCTGCTAGGTTTTAAAAACCTAACAGGTCTTTTTTATCATCCCTTTTGATTCATCGCCTGCAACTGCATATTCGTTTGAATCGTATGAAAAAATATACCAATACTAGGCATTATTTGCTCTAAAAACTCAAGTTGTAACTCATTAAATTCAACCGTTGTACCTAAGGCAATAATACCTTTTAGTTGTTTTTCATAAAAAAAAGGGATTGCAAGAAAATAATTAGGCATAGCATTGCGTAACTCTTCCGCAATAAATTCATCTATTTTCATCGGTTGACTCAAAAAAATTAATTTTTGCTCTAAGCCAACTTGTCCGATTAATCCCTCACCTAAATTAACCATGCTTCCCAATTGTTGACGAATTAAAATGCCTTCGCTCGCAATGAGTTTAAATGTTGGCGGTTTTTGAAAAGTATTTATGTAAAATAAACCTGATTGTATATCTAGGTAATGTAAGAAAAATTGCAAAATATGTCTGGCGGCGATGGTTTCATTTTGCAAACCAATTAACAAGTTTTGTAATTGTGTTTGTCCTGTTTTTAACCAATCCTGTTTAATCAACATTCGATTGGTTTTCTGTGATTCTTGCATTAATTCATGATTTTTTTGTAGTTGCTCATGATTTTTACGCAATTGTTGGTTAAAGACATCCGCTAATACGCGAAGCTCACGAATGCCTTCAGGTTTTAAGGCAAAATTGCTGGATTTATTATCATGTTGTTTTAGCGTGGTAATGTAATCAGCAATCGGTAAACTGATTTGCTTCCAAAAAATGAAGAGTAGAATTAAAACACTTGCAGGAATTAATACTGCACTGACAACCAGTGAAATAACTGCGCGTTCTACTTTAACCTGAGCTTGTGTAATATTTTGCGCAACACGTTGATTAATAAAGAGCTGAAAGCGTCGTATCGGCTCAATGGTTTTTTGCTCTAAAAAGGTATATTGATTGCTAAATAATAAAATTCTGGCAATGTGCAGTTTTTCGCTGGGTTCTGCAAGTTGCTCGCCTTCCGTAAGGGGATAATTGCTAATTTCCTCAGGTACGCCTGCAGTTGGAATGTTTAGCCCCGCTAAAACAAGGCGCATAGCATGTATATCTTCTGTTTGTAATAAATGTAAGTTGCTTTGTACTTTATTTAATAATTCCAATTCTTCGGTGTTATTTGCCCATGTTTTAATATTACCTAGAATATTTTCTCGAGTTTGGGTAAAAAAGGTTTCTTCATAATAATTTTGTAGATGTTGTATATCGTAGGTAATAATAAATTTACGCGCTTCATTGATGAGATAGTCTGTCGTATTAATAAAGTCGACTGTAAGTTGTTTAAAACGGGTTTGCTGTTGTAAGGTATGCTCTTTCTCTTGTAGCGTTTGCTGCATGTATAGTACGCTGCTTGATAATAAAATAACCATGAATCCTAATAAGATAAGTGCGCTTATATTGAGAGTTGAAAGGCGAATATTCATCATAGTGTGTGCTTATCCTAAATACAGGCTAAAAAATTGTTTTTAACTTTCATAACGAACCATAGTTTAATTGTATGTCCGACCTTGCAAGATTAAGTTTTTCATTAGAGCCATCTTTAGTCGATAAATTAGAATTATTAGTGAGTCAGGGTGATTACAGTAATCGTTCTGAATATATTCGCGATATGATTCGCGCAAAGATTGTCGAACAGGCATGGGAAGCGGATGAGGAGGCAATTGGAACAATTACTTTGGTCTATAACCATCATTCGCGGTTACTCAATGAAAAATTGACCGATTTACAACATGATTATCATCCTATGATTTTAGCAACAACCCATGTGCATTTAGACGCGCATTTGTGTGCAGAAATGATTATGGTGCGTGGACATGCGGGCGATATTCGTAAATTAAGTAATTTATTACAACAACCCAAAGGGGTTTTACACGCTACGTTATCGATGACCTCTACAGGTAAGCAATTATTGTGACTATTTAACATTGGGGATAGTGCTAAATAAGTCGGGTTTTAGTCGTTAATCTTAAGACTTTTGTCTGAATTAAGATTTTTAGAATTAAGCGGTAAAGAAAAAAGAAGTAATCGTTGAAGTGATTGCACGCCTGAAAATAGAACAGAGACCAGCTAGATTTTAAAAGCCTAGTTGGTCTTTTTTTGTCTGAATCAGAATTTTTAGCATTAACAGAATTCGCAGAATTAAAAACAGGTTAGCAATTTCATTCTGAAAATAGTTTATAGGTTAAGACTAACAGGATTTTTATTGTTTTTAATCCGTTAATGTTGAGAAAAGACCTATAATAAGCTCAATTTTTCAATAACTATTGAACTACTTCTATCATTCTACGAGGTTTTATTGTGTTGAAATGGATAAAACGTCTATTAATAGGCTTGCTAGGCATTATTGTTTTAATGGTCGGTGGGGGATATTGGTTTTTACAATCAACATTGCCGAAAGTCTCGGGCGAGGCACATTTTAAAGGCTTGCTTGCACCAGTCACGATTAGCCGTGAAACAAACGGAGTTGTACACATTCGTGCAGAAAATGAAACAGATATGTTTTATGCACAAGGACTTATCCATGCACAAGACCGTTTATGGCAAATGGAGTTTCAACGCCGTATTGGTGCGGGACGGTTATCCGAAATTTTAGGCAATAAGGCAATAGAGCAAGATAAATTTCTGAAGACATGGGGATTTTATCGGGCAGCAGAACAGGCTTATACGGCGTTAAATGCGGAAAGTAAAGCCGTGATTGATGCCTATGTTGCAGGCATTAATGGCTATTTAGAAAGTGACCCGCCTTTGCCGATTGAGTTTAAATTATTAGGCGTAAAGCCCGCAAAATGGACACCTGCGGATGTCTTAGTATGGTCTAAAATGATGAGTTTTAATTTAGCGGGCAATCGTCGTGCAGAATTACGCCGTTACGGCTTGCTAGCAAAAGGGTTAGCTGAGGAGCGAATTGCTGAGTTAATGCCACTATATCCAAAAATAGCAACGCCGATTGATTCAACAACACCGCTGATTCATCCAACAACAAGCGATTATCATTTAATGGAAGCATTATGGCAGGCGGACGCATTTACCCCACCCATGACAGAAGCGTCCAATAATTGGGTCTTGAGCGGTCAGCGCACCGTCAGCGGGAAAGCCTTATTAGCTAACGACCCACATTTGCAAATGAGTAATCCTTCACTTTGGTATCTCGTACATTTATCAGCACCAACTTATGATGCTATTGGTGCATCTTTACCGGGATTACCTTGCATCGTCATTGGGCATAATCAAGCGATTGCTTGGGGGGTAACAAATGTCGAAGCCGATGTCGAAGATGTGTATGTTTTAGAAGAAACAGAAGATAAACAAGGCTATGTTTATCAAAATGAAGTTGTACCGTATAACACCCGTACTGAAACGATAAAGGTCAAAGGGGAAGCCGACCAGACATTTATCGTCAAAGAAAGCCGTTATGGCGTTGTTATCACAGAACTAGTTGCAGACGCGCCAAAAACCAAGCCGTTAGCCTTACGTTGGACGGGTCATGACCCTGATGATACGACCTTTAGCGCGTATTATGCTATTAATAAAGCTAAAAATTGGACAGAATTTAACGCCGCAATGCGTTATTACATTGCACCCAGTCAAAATTTTATTTATGCCGATACTGCGGGCAATATTGGGCATATCGTATCAGGTCGCTTACCGATTCGAAAAGCAGGGCATTCAGGTTTATATCCCGTGCTTGGCAATGGCGATTGGGATTGGCAAGGCTTTATCCCTTTTGAAGAATTACCCCGCCGTTACAATCCGCCAGAAGGCTATATTATCACAGCAAATCATAATATTAGCCCAGAAAATTATCCCTACACAATTTCTTTAGAATGGGGAGGCGAACCCTATCGTTATGAACGGATTAAACAATTAATTGATGCCAAAGAAAAACATGATTTAAGCAGTATGCGAGCCATTCAGTTAGACCAACTCAGTCTTTTATATACGGATTTTCGCCCCTATTTACAAAATTTACCCATTATCAGCCCTACTGCTCAAGCCGCTTTACAACGCCTATTAGCTTGGAAAGGGGAAATGTCACCCACATCACCAGAGGCGACTTTATTCATCGCATGGTATATGGCATTTTCGCACTTACCACAGACAGAAACAGGGGAATCTTGGTTCTTCTATCCGCGCTATTTATTAAACGCGCTGAAATCTGGCGATAGTGCCTGCGCACAACAAAAACGAACTTGCTTAGAAATTGCGGGCGATGTCTTTGAAACTGTTGTGAAACAATGGTCAACAGATATTCCAAAATGGGGACTAGTCCATCAAGCAATGTTTAATCATCCAATTTTAACCCATACGCCCCTTGCGCCCCTGTTTGACAGACAAGTTGATTTTGGCGGAGAGCGTTTCACGGTCAATGTTGGCTGGGTCAATCCTGAGACACTAAAAACAACGCATGTACCAAGTTATCGCCAACTCATTGATTTTAGCCAATTAGATAATTCGGCTTATATTCATCCGATGGGACAATCAGGCAATGTCATGTCATCGCATTTTGATGACTTACTGGCTCTATGGCAAAAAGGTGAATATCTCACGATGCAAACCAAGGGCTATACCGAAGCTAATAAACTGATTTTAAAGCCTTAAATAATCTAAACTTAATAACCAGTGTTCGGTGAGTTTCTTTTAAAAAGACAACAGCTTGTCTGAATCAGGATTAAAAGATTGTCTGAATCAGAATTTTCAGAATTAGCAAAATTTTCAGAATTAAAAAGACAAGAAAATTAAAAGAATAAAAAATTATGTTTTTAATTCTGCTAATTCTGAAAATTCTGTGAATTCTGATTCAGACAAAAAAAGACCTGCTAGGTTTTAAAAACCTAGCAGGTCTCTATTTTATTTTATAAAACTCGCCGAACTCAGGTTTTTTAATTCTGCTAATTCTAAAAATTCTGTGAATCCTGATTCAGACAAAAAAGACCTAGCGGGTCTGTCGGAACACGCGAAAAACACGGGTTAATAAAGATTAATTTCCTCGAAATTGTTCTGTAACGTATTCGCCCCTATAGTGATAACTGTCAAAAATACTTTATTACCAGTATTTCAGTGAATTCTATTTTAAACGGGGGAAACTATGTTTTATAACAAATTACGTCGTCATGCTTTAACCCTATGTGTTATCGCTGCTTTAGGAGTAACAACCCCTTATATTTATGGGGTACATGCTGAAAGTCAGAACTTAAGTAACTTTCAAACGATGCCCGCGAGCTTTGCGGATTTAGTGGAAAAAGTACAGCCTGCTGTTGTCAGTATTTCCATCTCTGGAAAAGCTACTAATAGTAATTTTACGATGGAATTTCCAGAATTTCCAAAAGGCTCACCCTTTGAAGAGTTTTTCCGTCGCTTCCAAGAACAACAACCCTATGGGCAACGGGAAATTCCCAGTCCCAATACCATCACCGCGCTAGGCTCAGGTTTTATCATTTCCGCTGATGGCAAAGTCGTGACTAACTACCACGTGATTAAAGACGCAAATGAAATTCACGTGACATTGCATGACGAAAGCAAATATACCGCGACCATCGTCGGCTACGATGAAAAAACCGACCTCGCCTTATTACAACTAGATACCAAAAAAAACCTGCCTTATGTCAGTTTTGGTGATTCCAATAAAACCCGTGTCGGCGATTGGGTGATTGCGGTCGGTAATCCTTTTGGCTTAGGCGATACATTTACAGCAGGGATTTTATCGGCGCGGGGTCGGGATATAAACTCAGGTCCTTATGATGATTTTTTACAATTTGACGCGCCTATCAATCGCGGTAATTCAGGTGGCCCTTTATTTAACAATCGTGGCGAAGTTGTTGGCATTAATACCGCGATTTATTCACCCACAGGGGGCAGTGTCGGCATTGGCTTTGCTATTCCTGCCAATACTGCCAACGGCATTATTGAGCAACTACGTGATAAAGGTAGCGTTAGTCGTGGCTGGTTAGGTGTACAAATTCAACCGCTCACCGATGAAATTGCTGAAAGTTTAGGCTTAAGCGATACCAAAGGCGCGTTAGTGGCGGATTTACTGCCTGAAAGTCCCGCACGGACAGCGGGTGTAAAAGTCGGCGATGTTATCATTGCTGTTGATGGACAAGTGATTAATCAATTTAAAGATTTACCGCGCTTTATTGCTAAAGGCAAAGCGGGGGAAGTGGCAAAACTCACGGTATGGCGTGGCAATCAGCAACAAATGATTGCAGTCACGTTGAGCAATATGCCCGCAGATACGCAACAAGTTGCCAGCAGTAGCAATCGCTTTGATGGTGAAACCAGCACGCATGATGAAGTGGGTTTAAAACTCACGGCATTGACTGAGAAAGCTCGTCGTCAATTTCAATTATCTGAAAATACAGAAGGGGTTTTAATCACGGATGTTGCCAACCGTAGTCCAGCGGCAGACGTAGGCTTACAAGCGGGTGATGTGATTGTAATGGTTGGACAAGTAAAAGTTTCTAACCCTGCGGAAGTTGTGGCAAAAATTAAAGAAGCAGAGCAAACAAAACGGCAGTCGGTGTTATTATTGGTTGACCGCCGTGGCGACCAACGTTTTATTACGGTGAAATTGCAGAAGGCGTAAATAACGCCTGTTCTGTGAGTATTTTAAAATAAAACAGAGACCTGCTAGGTTTTTAAACCCTAGCAGGTCTTTTTTTGTCTGAATCAGAATTCACAGAATTTTCAGAATTAGCAGAATTAAAAAGCATGATTCGCATTAATTTCTTGGTTTAATCAGACAAGATGTTGTCTTTTTTAAAAGAAACTTGCCGAACTCAGGTTATTTATTCTGCGGTCAGCGTTAGCGTTTCGGATAATAAAGGAGGTTCATTTGTTGCGGGTGTTTGCCAACTTAATTGATACAGTTCACCTTTTATATCTGTAGAAAGGATGAATTGGTAACGAGTTTGTTGATAAACAGGGTAAGCATCAAATTTACTATCGTCTTTAAATGGATAAATCGTTATTTCTTGACCATTAACCATTTTGTCTTGATAGGTAAATTGAATTGCTTGAATTGTTGCTTTTTCTTCTAACGCGGTTTTTACTTGATTTTGAAAATACCGCCAGTGTCCAATGGGTGCAAGTCGTTGTAGTTCTTGTACAGAACGTTGTAGAAAAATCAGTAACATTGGATTGCCTGTTACTTCTTCCATATCAGGAAAAAATTGCCGTCGATCTTGTGTAAAATAGTCGACATGTACATTTTTACCCGTCTTTCCCGCGCTCACTTGCAATACAATGGTGTCACTAAATCCTACTTCTGCACTGCCTGCTTTAGTAAATTGATAAGTTAGCTTACTGGCGGCTGGTGTTTGTGCTAGGTGATTGCTAAAAAAAAGTAGCTGATTAGCTTTAGAATAAGTTTCTTCCGCCTGTGAATAACTGCTATAAAAAACAAAGGTTAAACTAAGTATGAATGCGGTAATACGTAATGTCATATTTATTTTTCACCCTTTGCTGTACTGAGGGTTTCAGGCACTAGCGGAATATGATATTCCGTTAAAATGGTGTGGATAGCGGTTTTATTACGTACTAAGGCTTGTTCTATTGTTTCTTTCCATTCAGGTTCGCCACGACGTACTCCAACCGCCATTGGAAAATCAAAGCGTATTCCTGCTTCAGAATCAACGGGTAATAGGGCTAATTCCTGTTGTCCTTTCAGTTTATACGCAAAATATCCCGCAACAGGGCCCCAAATAAAGACCATGTTAATTTTATCGGCAACAAGGTCTTGTTCTATGATTTGTCCCGCGTAGTAGTTCGGGTCGCCATTCATAATTTGGTAGGAAACGGCTTGATTAATTAGGTTATGTTTTAAAATCCAATCAACGGAAGGGGCAGGGGCAAACATGCCAATTTTTAATTGTTGTTTACGTGCATCAGGGAGTTGCAGTAAATCATTGGGGGTTTTGATATCGTCCCAACCACGCCCTTTGATATAAACCAAGGTATAAGTTGAGCGGTAATAAGGTTTGGTATTTGATGTCATATCAAAGCGTTGGGGGACTCCCATGACGACATCGCATTCAAAACGCCCTTTTACATCTGACCATTTGCGTAATGTGGTTTGAATAAATCCCATGCGTTGGGGAAACCAAGTATATTCAATGGGTAGCTTAAGGTCTTTAGCGAGTAATTCAGCAATTTTGTTTTCAAAGCCGCTGAGATTTTGATGAGAAAACGGTAGGTTATTTGGGTCAGCACAAACCCGAAAAGCAGTTGGTAGTGTGGGCTTGTCTTCGGCGTGGCTGGCAAAACTGAAAAACATAACTGTTGAAACGAGAAGCGAAAAAGTCCATTGTGAAATAGGAGACATGAATAACTCCATTAGGGAAAACCTGATGCTTATATGGTACAAAACACGGCGGGCAATACTATACCGCCGTGTTGCCTAACGACTTAACGCATTATTGTAGTTTTTCTGGACGACCAGGGAGTAATACGCCATCAGAACGGGCACGTAAGTAGGACCATAATTCATCTAAGTGTGGCATGACGTTAGGATTGTCTTTCCATGCTGGCATTACACCAACTTGTCCTTGAAATCCTTCTGTAACAGAATGAATAAAGCGTTCTTTGGGAAAGTCTTTTAGCCGTTCTATTAAGCTAGGTGCAAAGGTGCTACCAACAGCATCTTGAGCATGGCAAACGTGGCATGTTGCATGAAATGCTCGCCAGCCTTTGAAGGTTTGCGCGTCAACCTTGCATTTATTGCCTTCACAAACAACAGTATAGGGCTTCTCTGTGCTCGCTGTAGCGGGTGCAGGAGATGTTGTTGCTGGGGTTGTTTCAGTTGTTGCGGAGGGCGTTGTTACCGTTGTAGGCGCAGGGGTTGTGGCGGGTTGAGTTGTCGCAGTGTTAGGAGTTGCCCCAGTGGGGGTGGGTGTTTCCGTAGTTGTAGGGGTTGCAGTCTCAGCAGTTAATAAAGAGCTATTTAATAAACCTCCCACACAGAGTGTGACAGTCAAAAATAATACAGACTTCTTCATTACAAACATCCTCCAAGATGGTGTGAATATCGTGTTCCATTCCTCTTATGTTGTTATACCACCCCACATATTGCTTTATTTATTAGGGTAAGGAACACGTTATTTATTATATAGGTAATAAAAAAAAACCCGACAGCTTAAATACCGCTGTCGGGTACATTATAGAATGTTTTTTGATAAGGTGCATTTTATGCACCCATTAAAAACGGGTAATTTTATTTATATATACTTAACCGCCTAATTAATCAGGTAATGCAAAAACGGTCATGACACCACCTAATTGGGTGTAAGAGCTTAAGCTCTTGTAAGCACCAACCGCGCCTAAACCATCTGTGGCTTTTTCTAAGCCTGCCGCCATACCGATACCAGCCCAGCCACCAATTCCTGATAAGACAGCAATGTATTGTTTGCCTTTGTGGGTGTAGGTGTTGATATTACCGATAATGCCTGATGGGGTTTTGAAGCGATAGAGTTCTTTACCATCTTTCGCATCAACCGCTTTGAGGTAGCCTTCTAAAGTGCCGTAGAAAACGACATCGCCAGCAGTAGAGAGCGCGCCACTCCAGACGGAGAAGGCTTCAGGTAATGACCACACAATTTTACCTTGCACCGCATCCCACGCAATGAAGTTTCCTAAACCACCGTGGCTGTTAGGTGCGGGGAACATGTTGACGGTTGCACCGATGAAGGGTTGACCAGCAACATAGGAGACTTCAAAGGGTTCATAATCCATACAAACGTGGTTAGTCGGTACGTAGAATAAGCCTGTTTTAGGGGAGTAGCTGGCTGGTTGTTGGTCTTTAGAGCCTAATGCAGCAGGGCAAATGCCTTTTGTATTGACATCAGGACCATTTTGTTGGGTGCTGTATTGTGCTACGACTTGTGGGCGACCTGTTTCTTTGTCGACGTGGGTTGCCCAGTTGACAGCAGGGTCATATTTTTCAGCAACTAATAATTCGCCTGTTTCGCGGTCTAAGGTGTATGCGAAGCCGTTGCGATCCATGTTGACGAGAAGTTTACGGGGTTTGCCTTGGAACTCTTTGTCGACAAGAATGTTTTCGTTGACACCGTCATAATCCCATTCGTCATGGGGGGTTTTTTGGAAGAACCATTTTGCCATCCCAGTATCAGCATCACGCGCCATAATGGTCATAGACCATTTGTTGTCACCTGGGCGTTGTGCGGGATTCCATGTGCTGGGGTTGCCAGTTCCGTAGTAAACGAGGTTTAACGCGGGGTCGTAGGTGTACCAGCCCCATGTTGTGCCGCCCCCAGTTTTCCATTGGTCGCCTTGCCATGTGGAGACGCTGGAGTCTTTGCCAATGGGTTTAAGCATGGCGGTGGTTTTTTCGGGGTCGACTAATAAGTCTTTGTCAGGTCCTACGCTGTGAGCTTGCCATGCAACAGAGCCATCTTTGATGTAGTAGGCGGTTAAACGTCCACGCACGCCGAATTCGCCGCCGCTAATCCCTGTAAAGATTTTGTCTTTAATAATCAGGGGGGCGTTGGTATTGGTTTCGCCTTTGCTTGGGTCGCCGTTTTTAATACTCCAAACAACTGCTCCAGTTTTGGCATCGAGGGCAACAAGTGTTGTATCTGCTTGTTGTAAGAAAACTTTGCCGTCTGCGTAGGCTAAACCACGATTAACTGTGTCGCAGCACATGATGGCAATCACGTCGGGATTTTGTTTAGGCTCATACATCCATTTGACCGTTTGGTCATTGAGATCGATGGCGTAAACTTTGTTAGGGAATGGGGTATGAACGTATTGGGTATCACCAACAACTAAAGGGCCCCCCTCATGACCGCGTAAAACCCCTGTGGAGAATGTCCAAACAGGACGCAATTCTTTTACGTTTTTGTTGTTGATTTGATCTAGGGTACTGTAGCGTGTCCCTGAGTAGTTACCACCCCACATAACCCATTGATTGGGGTCTTGTTGCAGCTTGAGTAGTTCATCATTGGCTTGTACTTGTCCACCCAGTGCAACGGTAAATAGTGCGCTAGAACACAGTGTAGCTAACAGTTTTTTATTCATAAAACTCTCCATTCTCTATCAATTTTTTCAGGAATGCGAAAGATTCAAACCGTTTTTATAGACGGTTAGTCTTTGAAAGCCAGTTGTTTTTAAGCATTTTTAAGGGGGAATAATCACTAAATCTGCTTAATTTTTTGGTTTTCAGGGGAACTGAAAAAATAGTCTGAATCCTTTGGTTTTCAGTGTATGAGCTATATTTTTTTGATTTTAAAGGATTTGCTCATTTAGTTGATTTTATACTGGTTGTTTACAACCATTTTTTAAACCACTATGCAGTTTTTTAACCACATACCTGCAAACTATAGCACAAGATTTTTTGAATGTTTATAAAAAATATTCATTGAAGTTGTAAATAGCATTGTGTTTATTAAATCATTGAACACGCGGTAAGGTCAGAATGAACTTTGTTCCTTGATTTTCCTTGCTTTCACAATGAATATCGCCTGCCATTGCCTCGGTGAGTTTTTTTACAATGAATAGACCTAGCCCTGTTGAGTGTTCGTCGCCTGTCGGTTTTGGGGTTAAGCGGGCAAATTTGGTAAATAGTTTGGTTTGGTCGGTATAACTTAAGCCGTAACCTTGATCTTGGATAGAAAAAACAATGTTGTTATCTGTTACTTGTAGTGATAACTCAATGTTTTTATGAGCGGGGGAGTATTTAATTGCATTGGAAATTAAGTTATCGAGGATTTGTTGTAAGGCGGTTAAGTCTGCCAGTATCATGTATTCGTTATCATGATGTTTTAATTTAATATTTAAGTCTTTTTTGTGAGCAGGTTCTGCATATTGTTTTAATTGATTGCGTAAAATAGGGAGAAAGTCTAAAGGTTCTAGGGAGAGGTTTAAACGTCCTGATTCTATTTTATCGGCATCGAGTAAATTATTAATTAGTTGAAACATTCTTCTGGCTGTTGCATCAATTTTATGGGCATATTCACTCACTTTGTTAGGGGGTAATTCGTGACAAGATTTGTGTAAAACTTCAGCTAATAATTGAATAGCAGAGAGTGGGTTTTTTAAATCGTGTGCGGTAATGGCGAGTAACTCGCTTTTTTCGACATTCAGTTGTTGTAATAGTGTATTTTGCGTTTGTAAATGTCGTTGTAGCTCGCGAATGGTTAAATGGGTTTGTATGCGTGCAAGTGCTTCTTTTGCTTGAATCGGTTTGGAGAGGTAATCAACCGCACCAACTTCAAACCCCATAATTTTATGGCTGGTTGCTGATAATGCACTCATAAAAATAATGGGAATATCGGTTGTTTGCGTATCTGCTTTCAGTCGTTGACAGGTTTCAAACCCATTAATACCAGGCATCATGATGTCTAATAGGATGATATCAGGCTGTATCTTGCGTGCTTGTTGCAACGCTTCTTCGCCAGAGTTAGCAACTTCAATGTTATAACCCGCTGTCAAAAGGCAATTTAATAAGACATCAATGTTGGCGGAAACGTCATCAACCAGTAAAACGGTATATTGGAAAGGCAGTAAATTCATTGTCATGTGTAAAAAATGGTTAAGAAATATTTGTTATATTTAGAGGGAGAATTAATACTCAACTAGTGATAAACACAGTGTTTTTTGTCATGCTGTTTATAGTGGATTGAGTATCTATGATTTTTTTCTTAAAAACAGAGCCTTTATATATCTATGTCTAGAGATAGTTTTTACGCACAATCAGGCGTAATTCCGTTTATTCGTCAAGCAGAGGAATTTCGTATTGTCTTAATTACGGCAAGCAATCGACGGCAACGCTGGATTGTTCCTAAAGGAAATGTGGAGAAGTATTTAACCCCGATTGAATCAGCCGCAAAAGAAGCTCGAGAAGAGGCGGGTGTATTGGGTTATATCTATCCTAAACAGGTTGGTGAGTATCAGTATCCAAAATGGGGGGGAATCTGTCATGTTCAATTATTTCTCCTTGAGGTTGAGCAACTCTTAACAATTTGGGATGAGCATAAAGCTCGCTCGCGCCGTTTAGTGACCTTAACCGAAGCCTATCATTTACTGGATATTCCTGAGGTAAAAAATATCGTTTTGCAGTTGCCTAGCCTTCTTGCTGACATGATAACTCTCTAAACATGATAGAGAATGCATATTCTTATTAGCTTTCTTTTACATTATCAATTTTTTACGTTAGACTCTTGAGCAAATACTTTAAAAACGGTTTTTGAGAGTTGATCAGGCAGTCGCTCTGTTTTGTAACAGGGAGGAAAGTCCGGGCTTCATAGGACAAGGTGCCAGATAACGTCTGGGAGGCGCGAGCCTACGGAAAGTGCCACAGAAAAGATACCGCCTTTAAGGTGATGTTTGCCTTATTGGTAAGGGTGAAATGGTGCGGTAAGAGCGCACCGCGTCTCTGGTAACAGGGATGGCAGGGTAAACCCTACCTGAAGCAAGACCAAATAGGGGAACTTTTTAAGTCATTATCTACGGATAAGGATTTAAATAACGTGTGGTCCGCACGGTTCTCGGGTAGGTTGCTAGAGGTGTTTGGCGACAAACATCCCAGAGGAATGACTGCTACAGATTTGTTTTACTTTGGTAAAACAGGTTTGACAGAACCCGGCTTACCGATCAACTCTCATCTTTAACTCTTTAAACGTGATAGCTGTTATGGCGATTTTCGGCAAACTCTGCGCCATAAAACGCTTATAAAAATAGCCATGGGATAAAACACGATTAAGGGTTATCCACTCAGCGTAAACGTTTATCCATGTTTCCAATCTATGCAAAGTACTCCACGCTAAACTGCTGATAAGCATATCAGTCGTTTAGCGAGCGGTGTACATCAGTTTTTTAGGAGAGCCTAGGCATGATCGCTTCCAATTATCTGAGCAGGTGGACTCTACTTTGTGCGTGGTATTGCACAGTATCCCCTAGAGTCAACTATTTTCTTTCAATTTTCTTGAGCCTTTGGATACTTTGCATTGCGCCGTCTGCATCTGCATTAACGTTTATCAATGCACAGGTGGATGGGGCAAGTGTGGATGGTGTAAATGGTCTTGCCCGTCCAAATGGTATTGCTATCAGTCCCGATGGTGCATTTCTTTATGCAACGGGTTCTACAGATAACGCGATTAATGTCTTTCAACGTGATACGGTTTCAAGTGCTACAACGGTTGGGCAATTAACGTTTGTCCAAACTGTTACCAGTAGTCATATCGCTAATAATGGCTTAATGGGTGCGAACGCTATTGCTGTTAGCCCTGATGGAAAACATGTTTATGTCACAGGGGTAACGGATAGCAGTTTAACGGTGTTTACCCGAAATACTGCAACAGGCATGTTAAGTCTGGTTGAAGTGCAAAAAGATGGGGTAGGCACTGTGAGTGCCATGCAAAATGCTAATGTGGTGACTTTAAGCCCTGATGGTACTCGGGTTTATGTGACCTCTCCCACAGATAACGCGCTCAATGTCTTTTCCCGTGATAGTAATACAGGGTTATTAACCCTATTAGGCGTGCAAATTGATGGCGTGAATGGTGTGAATGGGCTTGCAGGGGCGGCTGATGTAAAAGCGGTGAGTGATGGCACGAATACCTTTATTTATGTTGCAAGTACTGTTGACAATGCGGTCAGCGTTTTTGCCAAGCAAGGCAGTAGTGAATTGGTTTTTCTGGGTCTGTATCAGGAAGGTGTGAATGATCTTACTGGTTTACAGGGTGCAAATGGTTTGGTCTTTAGCCCGACCAATAATCATTTATATGTTGCCAGTCCTACCAGTAATGCAGTCGCCAGTTTTACACGTAATAGCGATGGTACTTTAACGCCGTTAGCGGTTTATACCAATAATGTAAATGGTTTTACAGGATTAGGGGGAGCACGCTATTTAGCGACAAACTCAGATGGTTCAAAAGTGTATGTTGCTGGATTTAGCGATAACACCCTTGTTAGTTTAAAACGGGATACCAGTACAGGTCTGTTAAGTATTGATGATGTTGCTAAACAAGGCACAACGGCAAACACATTGACAGGTGTGTCCGCAATAGCCACCTCAGGCGCGTATATCTATGCAGCGGCTTACTATAGCAACGCGGTGAATACCTTCGCAGGTTCTAACGAAAATTTACAAATCACGGCTGTCAGTAGTACCAGTTCTTTATCCGTGAATACGGCATTTACTTATACGGCAACTGTCAGCAATACAGGACTTGCCGCTACAAATATCGTTGTTACTAATACCTTACCGAATGGCATTACCCTTAATACCACACAGGCATTACCCAGTGCATGTGTTGCTCAAACTGCCAGCAGTATTGTATGTAGTGTAAGCACTTTAGCAGAAGGTCAATCGGTTAATTTCGCGCTTCCCCTCACCAGTAGCACCACAGAAGGGACATTAACGCTTAAAAGCCAAGTCGTTAGTAGTAAAACAACAACGGCAAAATCTGTTTCTGTTAATGTTGTTGTAGAAACGGTCAAAGTCGATTTAGAAATTATTCAAGCCTTTGCCTCACCCTCAACGATTGTTGATATTAATACGAATTTTAGCTATATCATCAGTTTACAAAATAAACAAAACAGTGCATCAGGGGTTAAATTAACCGCCACATTACCCAGTGAAGTGAGTTATGTTTCTGGCACACAGGGATGTAATGGTAGTTCTAGCGCAAGTACCGTTACTTGTAATTTAGGGGTGTTAGATGCATTAGGGAATGCTAGCACCAACGTTACCCTGATTGTTAAAGCAAATAGCCTTTCTACAGGTGCGACAACCAGCTTTAATGTCTCCAGCAATAATACAGATGCCAGCACAAGCAACAATACAAAAGCAGTGACTGTTAGCATTGTCGGTATCGTTGCAGAGGTTGGGACTAGCATCACTAGCGACCGCAACAGTGTGTTAGTCGATGAAAATATTACCTACGTTATTACAGCCACGAATAGTGGCCCAAGCAGTACCGCAGCTAATTTGCAGGCAGTCTTGGCAGGAACGGCAACTATTAGCAGTGTAACTGCCGCGAATGGGACATGTAGCAGTGTTACTAATAACGCATTTACTTGTACCATCGCCGCACTAACTTCAACCACAACAGGAAATACAAGCACTGTTACTGTGGTTGCTAAAGCCAATGCATTGGGAACGGCAACGCTACAAGCAACTGTCACCCCGACTGTTTATGACCCAACAACGGCAAATAATACAGCGACACGTAGCGTTACCGTTACAACACCTGCCGCCGATTTAGGGGTGAGTCTCACAGCCAGCCCAAGCCCTATTTTGGTAGGGAATAATCTGACTTATACCGCAACAGTTACCAATGCAGGCCCTTCGACCGCAAATACGGTAACGATTACCCAAACCCTCCCAACAGGCACGACAATTGTCGGAACGCCTAGTATTACAAATGGACAATGCAGCGTTAGTGGTAGCACGGTTACATGTACAGTTAGCAGTTTGAGTAGCAGTGTCAGCCAAAATTCAGTAGTTTTAACAACTGTCGTAAAAACTAATAATTCTGGTACGTTAAGCAGCACTTTAAACGCGACAGTTGCAACACCGAGTGACAGTAATAGTGCTAATAACACGACCACACTGGCAACAACAGTGACACAATCCAGCGCAGATTTAGCCGTTAGTGCAATCACCGCAACGCCTGACCCTGTCTTAGTCGGTAATTTAATCAGTTATAACACCACGATTACCAATAACGGCACAGACAGTGCGACTGCTGTTGTTTTAACTCAAACCTTAGAAAGTACAGTTAGCTTTGTATCAACCTCTAATAGCAATTGTGCTCATAATGCGGGTGTCATAACGTGTAATTTAGGCACGATTGCAAACGCTCAAACTCAAACAATCACGATTGTTGCCCAACCCAATGGGTTAGGGAGTATCGGTTTTACTGCCAAAATCGCCAGTGATTCAGCAGACCCAAATACCGCAAATAATACAAAAACCTTAACCTCACAAGTAACGACACCAACAACATTAATTTATGTCGAAAACTTACGCGATGGCAGTAATGCACAGAATTTACAACGGGCAAATGGGGTGACTGTTAGCCCAGATGGTGCTTATGTCTATGTCAGCAGTTTTGGAAGTAGTGCCGTCAGTGTTTTCAGTCGCAATGCCAGCAATGCAGGGCGTTTAACCTATCTGAGCAGTGTTATCAATGGAGTCAATGGTGTAACAGGTTTATCAGGGGCAAGTAATGCGGTCGTTACGCCTGACGGTAAACATTTATACGCTGCGGGTTATAACGACAATAGTGTTGCTGTCTTTAGTCGCAATATAACCACAGGGGCATTAAGCTTTATAACCAGTTATAGCGGTTTAGCGGGTGCATTTGCCTTAGTGGCGACAGATAGTTATCTCTATGTTGCAAATGTCAACGATGATTCCATTACCGTCTTTAGTCGTGATGCAAACACAGGTAATTTAAGCCTTGTTGAAACACAACGTTCAGGCTTACTGGATAATATTGTTGGCTTAACCTTAAGCCCTGATGGTAAACAATTACTGGCAGCCGCATCCGTCAGCAACAGCATTAATGTTTATAGCCGTGATACCAGTACAGGCAAGTTAAGCCTCTTACAAACCATCAGCAATAATGCCAACGGGGTAACGGGATTAGGCGGGGTAAGTAGTCTAACAGTAACAACGGATGGTAAGTTTGCCTATGCCGTGAGTGGCTCAGACAATGCGATTACAACCTTTAGCCGTAATGCAGAAACAGGCGTTTTAAGTTTTATTGAAATGCAACAAGATGGCGTGAATGGCTTAGATGGATTAAGTGGCGCATTTGCCGTGATTGCCAGCCCTGATGGTAATTATGTCTATGTCACTGCAACCACTGATAACGCCCTTGCTGTTTTTGTCCGCAATACCACCACAGGCTTATTAACGTTGCTCAGTGTGCTAACTGACGGGGTTAATAGCGTTGATGGTTTAGCGGGTGCGAGAGGATTAGCCCTAAGCACAGGCGGTGCTAATATTTACACCACAGGCTTTAATGACAATGCAGTTGCTACATTCCGTATTTCTAGCGCAGATGTTAGCTTAAGCCTACAAGCGAATCCAAGCGGCTCTTTACTGGTTGGGGCTAATTTAAGTTATATCCTGACCGTGACCAATCGTGGCGCAGATACGGCTACAGGTGTGACCGTGCGAAATACCCTGCCCTTGGGGGTGAGCTTTGTCAGTGCCAATCCATCACAAGGTGCATGTACACAAGCAAGCAATGTCATCACATGTAACTTAGACAGTTTAGCAACCAATAATGCAGCGACAATTACGTTGTTAGTGCAAACAGCAAGCGCGGGTAAATTAACCAATACCGCCATTGTCGGGGCTAACCAATTTGACCCAGACAGCACCAATAACAGCGCGACGGTAGAAAATACAGCCGCATTAACCGCAGACTTAACGGTCAACATGACTGCAAGCCCTGACCCAGCCAGTCAATATGGTGATTTAACTTACACCATTACTCTGACTAATAACGACAGTGTGAACACGGCACAAGGCATTTACATCACCAATGTGTTGCCCGCAACAACAACATTCAACACAGCCCTGATAGGCACAGATAGCAGTGCGTGTACTTATACCGAAAATTTACACACAGTTACTTGTTATTTAAGCAGTTTACCCGCAGGAAAAACCGCAACCGTCACAATAGTTGTAACGACCGCAGAAGCAGGAACACTGACTAATACCGTCAATGTCGTTACTGATACCGTTGACCCAACAGCCAATACAGCCACGTTATCCGTAGAAGTCGTGCTGAATATCATTACTGAAACGGTGGACAATACAGGCAAAACACTCACTAACTACACCATTTCCAGCACAGGCGGTGTACGCAATGGCTCATTTGCAGGCACGATTGTCAACCAAGGGATAATTTACAGCACAGGGACTAATACGGTTGAAATTCTTGCAGGCGCAGAAGTCCGAGGCGGTGGTAAATTAGGCGGAACTATTAATAATTATGGCACTATCCGCAATATGACCTTATTAGCGGGTACAGTCATTAATGGGGGGGTTTTACGTGGCACAATTCACGGCTTCCCCAGTAGTCCTGCGTTACTACAAGGCGTTATCGTTGGTGCAAACGCACGGTTAGAAAATGTCATTATCAGCCCTAACGTTACCCTCGATTCTAGCGTTGTTTTAGGTGAAGGCGTGGTCTTCCAAAGTAGCACTAATATTCCTGCAGGCATCGATTTAACCAACTTATATCCAAAGCTGACTGACCCTGTGACGGGTAGCGAAGTTGTAGATTTAAGCACAGACATTGTGGCAGGAACGGATTTATTATCCGCAATTAATGCCTTACCTGACCTACAAAATTATGGCTTTGTCTTTACCCAAACAGCAACAGGCTTAATGATTCTCCCCATAGGCACAGACCATATTGTGGTTATGCCTGTCAGCGTGACACAAGCTAACGCAAACCAAACGGCGGGCATTACCTTAAATGTCGATGGCAGTGCCACAATAGTGACTGCAACGCGCCGAGTGATTGTTGTACAACCAGCGGTAGAAGATAGCAGTGCATTACGCACCGCATTAGGACGTTTAGGGGTAGCAACTTATGAATACCTCATGGACGGCACTTTATACATGCCTATTGATAGCACTGCTTACTTCAAAGCTCGTCCCGCCTTAGTTACTAACTTAAGCAGTGGTACAACAGGCTTAATTTTCCAAGCCTCCCCCTATGCCAGCAATGTACTAACAACCTTATTTAAATACGGTGCAGTACGGCAACAATACTTATATGGTACACCCGTTGACCGTTCACAACTCAATAACGTGTTACAAGACATTCCTAACGTACAATTAGTACAACTCAATGAAAATGGGACAGGTTTAGTACAAATTGGTAGCAGAACCTATATTGTTGTCTTTGATTACATAGTGCGGAAAGGGACTCCAAGCTCTATTACACAATTACAAATTGTCGCTGACCAAAACGGCGATGGGTCTGATGATGCCTTAGTGGTATATACCAATGGGGATAGACAAATTATTTATGTCATCCCACAACCTGACGTTGCCGAAGATATTCAAGCGATTCCTGCGGTTAAAAATGCTAACTACCTTGTCAGCAGTGATGCTGAGGAAAATTTATTACTGGCTCGCAGTAGTAGCCGTTTATACCTCAACCCGACAAATATCGTACAACTTCAATCAGTACTATCACCAAGCATGAGCGTTTATGATGATGGTCACGTGGTCTTTATTACCCCCACCGCACGCCAAGTGACTGCACAACCCCTGATTCAAGATATTGATGTCTTTACAACAGGTATCAATGCCTTGGGATTTGATACGGTTATTCAAAATGAAAACGGTAATATTACATTACGCACCAGTAATCCGTTGGTGAGTAGCGTAGCACGCCCTGCGACAGTCGCAACCGTCCCATTAATCACCATCAGCAATGAGGGAGTCTCTAGCTTAAGCTATATCCTCCCTAACTTAACCACCCTACGCCTCGTATTCCGCAATGACAATGGCACATTGTGGCAACAATATATCTACCCAGCAGCGAAAGAACCTGACAACTTACGCGCCTTTTTCCAAGCCATGCCCTCTGTACAAACCGTTACTTTCAATAACGATGGCACATTGACCGTTAAAAATGCGCAGTACAACTTCTCAGGACGGTTTGACTATGTTGTGACCGCAACAGGCGTTCCTACCAGTGGCATCCAATTTTCTAGTCAAGCCGATGCGAATGGTGATGGTTTAAGCGACTTTATCGTGACCTATGGTAATGGTGACCGACAACTTATCTATCGTTTACCGTAATTAATGACGGAATACGGGAGTATTTTTTATGCGACAAATTCAGCAATTATTGCTTATTACAGGCTTATGGCTTGGGATGTTCTCCCTAGCCTATGCACAAGCCAGTTTACAATTTGCCTCTGCTGCTTACGCCGTCAATGAAGCCGATGGCACACTACAAATAGTTGTGACACGAGCAGCAGATAGTGTAGGGGCAGTCACCGTAGATTATGCCACTATCGACACAACAGCACTGTCTGGCGTTGATTACACAGGGAAAGGAGGAACATTGACATGGGCAGATGGCGACTTAACCCATCGAGTGATTGAAATTACTATTCTGACCGACAGCACAACGGAAAATAATGAAAGTTTCGCCGTTATTCTGGCAAACCCCAGCGGGAATGCGGTACTAGGAACAAATCTACAAACAGCCATTACCATCGTTGATACCCCTGTCAATGGCGCGGGCAATTTACAATTTACAAGCACCACATACACTGCCAAAGAAAATGCAGGGATTGCACAACTTGGCGTTGAACGAATTGGCGGGAGTGTTGGCAATGTTGCTGTGCAATACGCGATTACAGGCGGAACTGCCGTTGCTAATACCGACTACGTGAATGTACAAGGGACATTAAACTGGAATACAGGCGATGCCCAAGACAAAAATATTGCAATTCCGCTCCTGCTAGATGACCAACAAGATGGCGATAAAACCCTCGTTTTAAGTCTCAGTACGGCAACAGGTGGGGCAACAGTGGGCGCAAACAATACAACAACGCTTACAATTCAAGATGTTTTTGGGACAGTTGTCACCTCCAGCGCAGGTGTTTTAACCTTTAAAACCGCACTAAGCACCGTCAATGAAAACGCAGGCGTTGCAAACGTAGAAGTCAGCCGACTAGACGGCACACAAGGCAGTGTAACGGTCAGCTATAGCACAATAAATGGAACAGCCATTGCTGGCAGTGATTACACCCTCACACAAGGCGCGTTAAGCTGGGCAAATGGTGAAAATAACACCAAAACCATCAGCGTGCCCATTCTCACTGATAATAACACCGAAGACGATGAAATATTCGCCATTAGCTTAAGTAATCCAACGGGTAACGCTGTATTAGGTATGATTGCCAGCACCAATCTAAAAATTTTAGATGGCACAGGAAATCCAACAACGGTCGTGATTGGTGATGCAGGAGCTGTACAATTTGAATCAGGTAGCTATACCGTTGATGAAAATCAAGGGAACTTAAACATCAACGTTCTACGTGTATCTGGCACTAAAGGAGATGTCCGCGTTAACTACACCATTCAAAATGGAACGGCAACAAATGGACAAGACTTTGTTTTATCCGCAGGGACATTAGTCTGGGCAGACGGTAACAGCGACGTTAAAACCCTCAACATCACCTTACAAGACGACATCACCGCAGAAGAAAACGAAAACTTTATCATTCAATTATCTAACCCTAGCAATGGTTTAGTCTTAGGCACACCTGCTGCGGCTAATGTCACCATTCGCGACAATGACGCAACCCGCGTTCAATTCTCCTCCAGTGACTATCTGGTTAACGAAAGCGGACGCTATGTAAACGTTACCGTTACCCGTCAAGGTAGCAGTCAAGGACGCATCACCGTTAATTATCAAACCAACGCTAATACTGCGATTGATAATAAAGATTATATTGGTATTTCTGGATTGATTGTTTGGGAAGATGGTGACGCAAGCAGTAAAGTTTTATCCATCCCCATCAACAACGACACCACCATTGAAGAAACCGAAACATTCCGCATTACCCTAAGCAACCTAACAGGAAACGGCACGCTTGGCTCTCCTGCACAAGCAGTCATCACCATTAAAGATGATGATGCCATTGTGATTTGCTCCGACCCCCCGCCCAGCGTCATTAACTGCTACTTAGATAACACAGGCAACACCTTAACCAATGTTCGTATTACAAATACAGGCATAGTCTTTGGTGGACAACTGGCAGGCAAAATTGACAACTTTGGCTCACTAGAAAACGTCACCCTATTAACCAATGCAACACTAAATAACTATGAAGTAGGTGTCGTAACTAATCTCTACCTCAATAACTACACCAATGTCACAGGCGGATTTATACAAGGCAGCACCATCGGCATTGGAGAATATCCCGCAACGCTAACCAGCGTCCGCATTCTCACTGATAGCTATGTCCAAAATGTCATTATTGAAGGTAACACCATCATAGACACAGAAGTTTCTATGGGAAATCAAGTCCGTTTCCGTCTCAATGGAAACATTCCGCCCATCGACTTATCCAACCTTCTAGGCTACACCCCCAGCATGGTTTTAGGTCGCTTCGCAATCAACCTCTACACCGACGTGCTAGTCAACAGTGTGCGAGGCGGTGTTTTATCCGCACTCAATGGTTTATATGATTTAACAGAAAAAGATTGGTTAATCACCCAAGACAGCGAAAGTGGCTATATTGCCTTTACCAGCGATAACAAACGCTACAACTTACTACCTACCCGTGTACGTCAAGCCCTAGAAGGTCAAATCATCAATGATATAGACTTAGGTTTAATCATTCGTGAAGATAACCGCTTTTTAGTAACCACCCATACAGGGCGAGAAGTTACCGCACATCCCGTCATTCAAGATACAACAGGGCTAGAACAAGTTTTAAACACACTTGTCTTACCTGTTTCTAGTATGCAAATGAACGACGAAGGCAATGTAAAGCTAAACTTAGTCAATCAAATCAATGGTATTACTTACTTCAGTATTCGTGCCGATATCTGCTCTTCCCCAACATCCCGCAGTACATCGCCCGAATTAGGTTTTGACACCTTACCAATCAGCGCAAACTTATACTGCTTAAGCACAGATGAGAATATGAATGTCTCTGTGAAAAATGCACTAGTTGCTTATTTAGTCTTTAACAATGGACAATCTCGCCAATATCTCTACCCTGCCGCCGCAGATGCCGCCGCATTACGTGCACTCTCGCAAGATACCCTGTTATACAAAAATGGCATGGCATTGATACACATGGGCGAAGGCGCAAGTCGTAAAACCTATAAAGGCTGGCTAACCTACGCCATCACTCAAGGTACTAACCTAAATGGTCATGTTGAAATCTTTGATGTTGATGACATGAACCAAGACGGTTTAAGCGACTACCTTATTGTTTATCCAAATGGCGATGGACAACTGATGTACAGAGTTAATTAACCTGAAGTTGGCGAATACAATTTAACCTCAGTTTCTCGATATTTATAAAGTAAAACAGAGACCTGCTAGCTTTTCAAAACCTAGCAGGTCTTTTTTTGTCTGAATCAGAATTCACAGAATTTTCAGAATTAGCAAAATTAAAAAACGTGAGTTTGGCGATTTTCTTTTAAAAAGACAACAGCTTGAATGTTGTAGGGTGGGATAGCGAAGCGTATTCCACCTTGAAATTCTGCAAAAACTGAGCAAAAACAGATTATATAGCAAACGCATTTTAACGCGAGTACGGCGAAAAATGGCTTAAATAAAAAAAGGTTGAGAAGGATTTGGCAAATTAAAGTTCTCATCAAGTTTAGGATTAATACGAGACATCAAAGAAGGCTTATGGAGCTTCCAAGTGTAAGCAATAAGCCCCGCAATGACATTGACCATAAATCCCAAGACACTGCGATGGCGCGTATGTTCAATCTGAGTGAATGATTTAAGTTGACCGATGACGGTTTCTATCAAGGAGCGTTTTTTTAGCATTATCGTATCAAATTCACTGAGCGGCTCTTTTTTCATGTTTTTACGGACACCTGTGATTAATTCAATGCCTTGCGTTTTCAAAGTTGCCTTTAATGCTTTAACCTGAGTTCGGCGAGATTCTTTTAAAAAGACAACAGCTTGTCTGAATCAGAATTCACAAAATTTTCAGAATTAGCAGAATTAAAAAGCGTGATTCGCATTAATTTCTTGGTTTAAGGGGTTTAAATTCTGTTAATTCTGAAAATCCTGATTCAGACAATGTTTTAATCTGGTCTGGTGAATCCAGATGAAAAACAAGAGAATAATCTCTACCAGTCCTTCAAACCTTTTCGCGTGTTCCGACAGACCTGCTAGGTTTTTAAAACCTAGCAGGTCTCTGTTTTATTTTATAAAACTTGCTGAACTCAGGTTAAATAAGGTGCATTTTCGTATAAAAAACGTCTAATGCACCTCTACAAGCTACTATCTAAATTTCTCCTACCCCAATGCCTGCCGTAATAATGTCGCTAAATGTATCGGTTGTTGTCCTGTGCCTGTTTCTAGGATTTGCTGACGACAGGAGAAGCCATTGGCTAAAATAGGCGCATCGGGGTTGGCACGTAAGGCGGGTAATAGAGATTGTTCCGCCATTTGTAGCGCAATGTCTGCGTGTTCTGCTTCTAGTCCAAAACTGCCCGCCATGCCACAACAGGCGGGGTCTAAAAATTCATATTGAAAATCAGGGATGAGTTTTAGAATTTTGCGCATGGATTTCATTGCGCCGACAGCGTGTTGATGGCAATGTCCTTGTATTAGCATGGGTTTAGTTTGTCCGCTTAAGGGTTTTAAGGGCAGTTTTAAGCGTTTTGCCGTGAGTTCGCGGGCGAGAAATTCTTCAAATAAAATGGCGTGTTGTGCGACTTTTTCGGCGGTTTTGCCCAGTCCTAGTGATTTGTAGTCGTCGCGTAGGGCTAATAAACAGGGGGGTTCTAAGCCGATAATGGTGCGTCCTGCTTCGGCGTGAGGGAGTAGGATTTTTAGAACTCGTTCGGCTTCGGCTTTGGCTTCGTTGACCATGCCATGCGCAATGAAGGTGCGACCACAGCATAAGGGGCGGTCGGGTTCTGGGGTGTCGCTGATGGGTTCGGCGATGATAACGTGGTATTTCGCGCTTTGTAGAACGTGTACCGCGTCTTGAATGACGCTAGGGTCAAAGTAGCGGGTAAAGGTGTCGACGAATAGGACGACATCGCCTACTTTGTCAGGAATGGTTTCGGCGGTTTCTGGTTTGATAAAGGGGGCGTTGACGGGTTCAGGGAGGCGACGTTTCGCGCTGATACCGAAAAATTTTTCGCCGAGTGTTGCAAGCCATGTGTGGCGGTTGCGCCATGCGGGGATTTTTTTAAGCAGGTTGTAGCGGTGTAGCCAGTGGGGTGTGCTGGCAAAAAAGCGGGTACGCCATGATAATCCTGTGAGGGCATTGCGTTGGGCGAGGTATTCGACTTTTATCATTGCCATGTCGACGGCGTTTTCGCATTCGCGTTTGCAACCTTTGCAGGCAACGCATAAGTCCATGGCTTCGGCAAGGGTGGGGTCGGTAAACGGGGTGTTGCCTAGTTCACCGTTTAGGGCGGCTTTGAGAAGGCGAACACGTCCACCTGTGGAGTTGTTGACGATGTCGCTCACGCGGAAGCTGGGACACATCACGCCCTTGCCTTGTTCTTTGTTTTCGCATTGACGGCTGTTGATGCAGACGGCGACGGCTTTGGCAAAGTCTCCGCCTGTTTTGGGGATGTCGGCGTAGGCATCGCCCATGCCTGCATTTTCGTAGGCTGACCAGTCTAAATAGGTTTTCATGGGTGCAGTTTCTCTGATTGTGCGTTTATTCGTGGGGAATGGATTATTTTAAATTATGATGAGTTGGTGGCAAATATTAAACGTTGGGGGCAGGCGTTGGGCTTTCAGCAGGTGGGTATTTGTGATATTGATTTGAGCCTTGCAGAACAGCAGTTAAGTCAGTGGCTTGCGAATGCGTATCAAGGGGATATGTATTTTATGGAAAAGCACGGGCTTAAGCGGAGTCGTCCTGATTGGTTAGTGCCGAATACCTTGCGGGTGATTACGGTACGGATGGATTATTTGCCTGAGACGCAGGGGCAGATGTTGGCGCAGTTGCATCAGCTTGATAAGGCTTATATTGCTCGGTATGCCTTGGGGCGGGATTATCATAAGGTGTTGCGTCAGCGGTTGAAAGTATTGGCGGATAGGATTCGCGCGGTTGTACAGGGGGAGGAATATCGGGTGTTTGTCGATAGTGCGCCTGTGTTGGAGAAGCCGTTAGCGGAAAAGGCGGGCTTGGGGTGGATTGGAAAGCATACGAATTTGATTCATCGGCAGGCAGGTTCGTATTTTTTTCTGGGGGAAATTTATGTTGATATTCCTTTGCCTGTGGATGCGCCAACAGCGGGACATTGTGGGCGGTGTCAGACGTGTTTGACTGTGTGCCCAACGCGGGCGATTGTCGCGCCGTATCAGTTGGATGCTCGGCGGTGTATTGCGTATTTAACAATTGAGTATCGGGGGAGTATTCCTGTAGAACTACGTGCTTTAATGGGGAATCGGGTTTATGGGTGTGATGATTGTCAGTTATTTTGCCCGTGGAATCGGTTCGCGCAGTTGACGCAGGAGCAGGATTTTTTACCGCGTCAGGGTTTAGAACAAGCGTTATTAGTGGATTTATTTCAGTGGACTGAGGCGGAGTTTTTGCGCAAGACGGAGGGGAGTCCGATTCGGCGGATTGGGTATGAATGTTGGTTGCGCAATCTAGCGGTTGCATTGGGTAATGTGCCGATGACATCAGAAATTGTGCGGGTTTTACAGGCGCGTTTGCAGGTTGATTCGCCGTTAGTGCGTGAGCATGTGGTTTGGGCGTTGGCACAACATGATAAAAAATTGTCTGAATCAGGATTTTTAGGATTAACCTGATTAACAGGATTTAAAACCCTCAAATCAAAAACTAACGTGAATGACGCTTTTAAATCTTGCTAATTCACCTGAGTTCGGCGAGTTTTATAAAATAAAACAGAGACCTGCTAGGTTTTCAAAACCTAGCAGGTCTGTTGGAACACGCGAAAAGGGTTGACGGACTGGCAGAGATTATTCTCTTGTTTTTCATCAAAATTCACCAGACAAGATTACAACATTGTCTGAATCAGGATTTTCAGAATTAACAGAATTAGCGGAATTTAAAACCCTTAAACCAAAAAGTAAGATGAATCATGCTTTTTAATTCTGCTAATTCTGAAAATTTTGTGAATTCTGATTCAGACAAGCTGTTGTTTCTTTAAAAGAAACTCGCCGAACTCAGGTTAATTCTGAAAATCCTGATTCAGACAATTTGAATTTGTCTTAACACAAACTGTCATTAAATTGTCATCAAGGGGTAACAGTCCGTTGCTTACAATAGCCCGCCTCTGAAAGCCTCGTGTTGTTAATGATGAAACCTGTTACTGATATCAGTGCGCTCACCATTCCGATTAAGCCGATTACGCCTGACCATACGGTTAATGATGTCGGTGAATTGTTTTTACTCGCTGAATATAAGCCCTTTCTTTCCTTACCGATAGTTGATAATGGTCGCCCTATTGGAATAATTAGCCGTTATCAATTAATGGATATTTTTTTAAAGCTCTATGGGCGTGATATTTATGGTAAAAGTCCTATTGAGCGATTTATGAATGCGCAACCACTGCGTATTAGCCTTAGCCAATCCTTAGAAACGGCAAGCCAATATATTACGGAAAATATTAAATTTCCTATTACTGAAGACTTTGTTGTAATGTTGAATGGCGAGTATAAAGGCGTGGGCGTTGTCCTCGATTTACTGAAAGCGATGGAAAAGCGCGTAATGCAACGTACTGATGAGTTAAGCAAAGCCTATACAGCCTTGAAAAACTCTCAAATGCAATTGGTACAATCGGAAAAAATGGCTTCATTGGGGCAAATGGTGGCAGGCATTGCCCACGAGATTAATACGCCATTAGGCTACGTTCGTAATAATGTGGAAATGATGCAAGGCTTTTTCACACAAAGTCAGGATGGCATACAAGCCTATGCGCATTTGGTTCATTTATTGACCCATGAAGAGCCAGACCCCGACGCAATTGCGTCACAAGCGGAACTTGTCGACTCACTCTGTGCAACCTTCCAAGAACCAGAAATGCTTGAGGAAATGCAGAATTTATTTAAAGATTCATTATACGGGTTAGACCAGATTTCCGAAATTGTGCTTAACTTAAAAGACTTTAGCCGTTTAGACCAAGCACGTACAACTGTTGCCTGTTTAAACGAGTGTTTAGAAAGCACACTTATCATTGCAAAGAATTTAATTAAAAATCGCGTCACGATTAAAAAAGATTACGACAGCACATTGCCAAAAATCTATTGTTCGCCTTCGCAGCTAAACCAAGTCTTTTTAAATCTAATTAGCAATGCAGTACAAGCGATGAGTGAAAAAGGTACGATTTGGCTAAAAACCTTTGCTGATAAAGAGGCTGTTCATGTGATTATTCAAGATAATGGCAAAGGTATTCCCCCCGATGTGCTCCCTAAAATCTTTGACCCATTTTTTACAACAAAGCCCATCGGCGAAGGAACTGGCTTAGGATTATCAATTAGCTATCAAATTATTCAACAGCATAATGGAAAAATCCGTGTTAATTCCAAAATGGGGGTAGGAACACGTTTTACGATTAGTTTGCCCTATAAGCAAACAAAACAGTCGATTACACAACAATCATCCACAATGGTTGTTTGAAGGATTAAGTAAGATGTCAAAATCAACGCTGTTATTAGTAGATGATGAAGAGCGAATTTTGCGTTCGTTAAAAATGTTATTTCTCGCAAAATATCGTGTCTTAAGTACAACTGATGGTAACGAAGCCTTAGAGATTCTCAAAAAGGAAACCGTTCACGTCATTATTAGCGACCAACGTATGCCGATTATGTTGGGAGTGGATTTATTACGCCAAGCGAAAGAAATTGCGCCAAATACGATGCGCTTGTTACTCACAGGATATTCTGATTTACAGGCAATTGTTGGTTCTGTTAATGAAGGGGAAATTTTTCGCTATATTAATAAACCGTGGCAAACAGAAGAGCTAAAAGCAACTGTGGATAAAGCAGTAGAAATTGCTTTAAAACTTGAGCAATTACATCAAGCAAAAACCACAGATACCGTTGCAATCATGCCTACCCCTGTATTAGGACAAGCACCGCATGTGATGGTTATTGATAATGATGAGGCGATTTATAAAGAAATTCACACGTTGTTAAGCGCGACAAATCCCACACATTGGGCAACTTCTTTAGATGAAGCCTTTAATATTTTGAATAATAAGCCTATCGGTGTTGTGATTTCAGAAATTGAATTGAATGGCGAGGATATTACTGCCTCGATTAAAACGCTTAAGCAATGCAATCCCAATATTTTAACCGTTGTATTAACGTCTTTTCAGGACACTAAAGCCTTAATTGGGCTAATTAATCACGGTCAAGTCTATCGCTTTTTACCTAAGCCTATTCATAAGAGTTTATTAGCACGGAGCTTAGAAGCGACTTTAAAGCATTATCAAGTGTTGCATTTAAAACCACAGTTGTTAATGCGTCATGCGGTAGAACCAACCAAAACTGAAGAACAACAAAGTTTGTCATCACGGGTTTTAGGATTCATCCGTAAATTACGCAATCGTCCTGCACAACAACCTACGATTAATTGACCTAACCTGAGTGTTGCGAGTTTCTTTTAAAAAGGCAAGCATTTGTCTGAATCAGAATTCACAGAATTTTCAGAATTAGCAGAATTAAAAAACGTGATTCGCATTAATTTCTTGGTTTAAGGGGTTTAAATCCTGTTAATCCTGAAAATTCTGATTCAGACAAGCCGTTGTCTTTTTAAAAGAAACTCGCAAAACTCAGGTATAGTAACCGTACCATAAAGTGATTTAAATCTAGGACTGCCAGTCCTTCATATCGTTTTATAATACGTTTGCTATAGAATTAAAAAACGTGATTCGCATTAATCCCCTGCCATTTCCCGCACGACCCTTGCGCGGACACATCTTAAAATGCCGTAGTGATATTTACCGTTAAACTGTTCAAAAATTGGACGTAATGCAATTTGCCCCTCTGCACTAGATAAACACGCATCCTCAATATCATCAATAGCCTCATCGCTTAATTCTTCTCGTGAAAAAATTTGACGTAATTGAATCTTGCCTGCCTCAATGCTCATTGCCAAATGCTCATAAACAGTTGATAAAGTTAAATTACGTTGCTCGGCGATTTGTGCAGGCGTTTTACCCTCTTCTAATAACGCTTTTACGGTATAACTACTTGACATAGAAACCGTATTTGCAATCGGTTCAGTCGTTTTTTGTGGCGGTGGGGTAGAAATATCTTGATAAGTGAGCGTATGTTCTTCTAAGACATTTAAAAAAGATTGTCCATAACGTTCTAATTTACGCGCACCAACACCAGAAATACGGCTTAATGCTTGAAGACTGTCAGGGCGATGTATAACCATATCGCTTAAAGTGCTATCATGGAAAATCACATAAGGCGGGACATTTTGCGCTTGGGCAAAATCTGAACGTTTCGCTTTTAAGGCTTCCCATAAAATTAAATCTGTGCCTGTAAAAGCCGTATGCTGTTCATTACGGATTAATTTTTTCTCTGCTGTTGCGCGTGGGCTATCTTTGCGTAAGCGGATACTGGTTTCACCACGTAATAAAGGGCGAGCTTTTTCGGTTAAAAATAAACCGCCATGCCCTTCAATATCCACGCTTGCAAATCCGCCTGCAACCAGTTGGCGAAAAACAGACCGCCATTGGTCTGTACTCAATTCAGAACCAATGCCATACGTGCTTAAATACTGGTGTCCATTCTGAATAATTCTATCGATACCCTTTCCCTGTAAGACTTCTATTAAATAATTCACGCCAAAGCGTTGCCCCGTGCGGTAAATACACGACAGGGCTTTTTGTGCGACTTCTAAGCCGTCATATGTCGCTGAAGGCTCTAGGCAAGAATCACAATTGCCACAAGGTTCAACCAAATCATCACCAAAATACGCTAGTAAAACCTGACGACGACATTGCGTCGTTTCACAATAACCTAATAGAGCCTCTAATTTTTGCTGTTCTAGCCGTTTATGCTGTTCATCCGCTTCAGAATTACTTAATAATTTACGCAATAAAATCACATCTTCTAAACCATACGCCAGCCATGCGTTAGCGGGTAATCCATCGCGCCCCGCCCGCCCTGTTTCTTGATAATAGGCTTCTAAACTTTTAGGTAAGTCTAAATGTGCCACAAAACGCACGTTGGGCTTATCAATCCCCATTCCAAAGGCTATCGTTGCAACAATAACGATACCCTCTTCCCGTAAAAAACGATTTTGATGTTGTTGGCGTAATTCATTGGATAAACCCGCGTGATAGGGCAAGGCTGTCCAACCATTGACGGTGAGAAATTCCGCAACTTCTTCCACCTTTTTACGGGATAAACAATAAACAATCCCCGCATCGCCCCGATGTTCCGCATTAAGAAAACTCAATAATTGTTGACGAGCAGGAGGACGTTTTTGTGTGATGCGGTAACGAATATTTGGACGGTCAAAACCTGTGACGAAAACATGCGCATTTTCTAAGCCTAAACGGCTGATAATTTCTCGACGTGTCGGCTTATCTGCGGTTGCAGTCAACGCAATACGCGGAATATGGGGAAAACGTTCATGCAAAATAGATAAACGGGCATAATCAGGACGAAAATCGTGCCCCCATTGCGAGACACAATGCGCTTCATCAATGGCAAACAATGCTAATGGTAAACTGTCTAAAAACTCTAAAAAGCGGGGATTATTTAAGCGTTCAGGAGCAACGTAGAGTAAATCTAGCGCGTTTTGTCGCAATTGTTGGACTATCTGCCGTGTTTGTGCAGAATCTTGGCTAGAGTTAAGAAACGCCGCACGAATGCCTAATTGTAACAGGGCATCGACTTGGTCTTGCATCAAGGCAATCAGCGGGGAGATAACCACGCCAACCCCTGAACGTAGCAAAGCAGGAATTTGATAACAAAGCGATTTTCCGCCACCCGTGGGCATTAATACTAACGCATCCCCGCCTGCCATGACATGTTGAATAATGGTTTCTTGATGTCCGCGAAAATGTTCGTAACCAAAGACGCGGCGCAAAATATGAGCTGGGGTGTCATCAGACATGGGCGCAAAAAATCAGGTGTAATATATTCAGTGAATTGTAAGCACTATTCTTGTGCTTCTTCAATCCATAAGGCTTGAATCGCTTCTAAAATTTTCTCGTTAGATTTTTCTGGGTCATCATCAAACGCTTCTAATTGACAAACCCATTGATGCAAATCCATAAAATTAACATATTGTGGGTCAATATCAGCATGTTGTTCTGCTAATTGAATCGCAATTTCTTGAACATCTGTCCATTTAAGGCTCATATCAAAAACTCCTCAATCATGTGGTGAATAGGGGGAGCGGTGCAAGCAATTTAAGTGCTGTTCACTTTAACATTCCCCTCGAACCTGTTCTACTGGCATTTTTTCTGCAATCTCTAAAAAAAGACATTTTTTAGGGAATTGCTACTATGCGTAATTCTACATATATTCAAAGTACTTATCTTGCTCAAGATACTTTACGGTTAATCGGACGTTATGGGCAAGTGACTATTTTCCAGCAATATAGTTCATTAGCTGACAGAAAAACACAAACTCAAAAAGAAACGAATCCTTTCCGTGGCTTATCGACATTCTATGCACAAAATAATGCCCAGTTTTTTGGACGTGAATCATTATTAGATAAATTATGGGAGCGATTACTCAGCTTTTATGGCGAGGATGTCAATCCCTTAACCTTACGGGTTTTACCTATCATCGGCCCAAGTGGTGTCGGAAAATCGTCACTGATACAAGCGGGCTTATTACCGCAATTGGTTAATCAGCGTTATCTCCCCTTTCGGCGCGTTTGGACAGCGGTGATGAAGCCGAGCGTTCATCCTTTAAAAAATCTAGCGTCTGCTTTAGCGGGATTATATCAATGTGTTACGACAGAACGCATCGATAAAAATACGCAATTTTTTCAACAATTACAGCATAAACAAGGCTTAAGTAAGTTATTACAGACGTTTCCTGAAGCCGCTACGTCCCCTGTTTTTTTAGTCGTTGAACAATTAGAAGAGTTATACACCCATTGTCAGGATGAGAGCGAAAGAAACTTATTTATCGATAATTTATTAATGGCAGCGGCTGACCCTCAATTAAGTTTTACCCTTGTTTTAACCCTGAGGACTGATTTTTTAGCGATGACACAACATCATCATTTGCTCTATCAGACCTTAGCAACGCAATCGATATTAGTGCCAATGTTGACAAAATCGCAATTATTGCAAGTCATCAATGAACCTTTAGCAGGGAGTAGTACGCAATGGAATGTTGCAACCGTTGAGGAGTTAATTCAGCAAACCCGCCACCACGCAGAATCATTGCCCCTTTTGCAATTTACGCTTTACCGTTTATGGCATTACAAGCAACAAGGTATGTCAGAAATACAAGCCTTGAAATTATTGGGGAATACTTTACAAGATTCTGTGTCGGCAGAGGCTGAACGTTTATATCAATCTTTATCGAATCGTGAAAAATCAACCGCTCGTGCTGTGTTTTTAAAACTCTTAATTATTGATGAACAAGGAGTTTATCCGCGTCGAGTGTCGCAAGAAAGTTTAATTAATCTCACGGATACCAGTGCAACGGTTGAAGCTGTTTTAACGGCTTTCACGCAAACAGAAAGCCGTTTATTAACCGTTAATAAAGCTCATGGTCACACATTTGTAGAATTAACACATGCAATTTTATTAACCCATTGGGCGCGTTTAGTCCGTTGGATTAGTGCTTCACAACGTGATGTCTTTTTTCAGCATCGTTTTGCGGAAGCTGTTAAACAATGGGATAAAGAAAAACGCACAGCAAGCCTTTTATGGCGGTCGACAGATTTAGCTTTGTTACGCCAATATTATGCGCGGGCAAGTCATGAATTTAGTACGATTCAAGAGGCATTTTTTATCGAATCTGACCAACGACAACGTTATTTTAGTCGGTTAAAACGCTGGTTTTTTGCCAGTTTAGCCGTCTTATCTTTATCAGCATTATTAGGCATTTATGAGAAAGGCAAAACTATTGAAGAAGTTGAAAACCAATTAAGTTTAGCGTGGGAAAATGTGGAGTTAGCACAGGCAGAGCGCGACAAAGCCATTGCAGCAGAACAAAAAGCCAAAGCGGCACATAATTATTCATTTTTCCCTGACAATATTTATGCACCGCAAACAGGGTTATTATTAGCGGGCAGTGAAACTGCTCAACCTGTGATTGATCCGACAACGGATAATTGGTTAAGTGATGAACAACTCATGCAAGCCCGTTTAAAAACAGTCGCAAGCGTTGCATTAGAATTGCCATCACCGCCAAAAAACAGCATAGAAAAAAATTATGTACCTACAACAACGCCTATTATCGTGTTAGAAACGGGTGAAACGATAGATCCATTAAAAGAGTTTCCAACAGATAAATCTTATATTATCGTGCATGCTGATGAGACTAAAAAAACTGCAAAGCCTGAAACGACTCGCCCCAAAAAACCAAAGTTACGCATAGTGCCTAAACCTGTCAATAAGCCAATAGTCACACTGGCATCTGAAGAAGCTGATTTATTTGGCGCGCCCGTACATTATCAAACAATAAGCCCTAGTAAAGCAGAGAGTCATCAAACAAGCGCACCTCAAACAGCAACAACAGCCAGCAATATTCGTCAGAAGCCTATAAAACAAATGACAGTTAGTTCTAATACAGATACAAATGTAGTGAAAAATAAACCGTCTTTAACTGTACCTAAAAATAAGGAAGGATTTTTATTCTAAAAAATGGAGAAACCTTCTTGCATAGTGCATATTTAACAAAGTGTGGCATAATGATATTGAAAGACTTTTAGTAAGTTTTGGGATGGTTATTTAACAATATCTTTTTACTTAAAACCGCAGGCAATCTTGATGAATATGCACTCATTGCTGTTTTATAAAAATAAACGTTGGTTACGGACATTACGGTATTTTTTGCAAGCGAGTCGGCATAAACTAAAAATGACAAGTTGGTTACATTCACACGAACAACCCACGCGCCACATGTTGAGACAAGAAACGATTAAAAGTGCGACCGCTAATTTAAAAACTTTTCTTTATGGCTGGTTTATCTTATTTTTACTCCTCTTTTTATTGATTAGCTTTAGCCTATTAGTCAGTAAACATTTAGCCCCTCATTTATCCCTAGAGGGATTTTTCTTTTTATATCAAAATCCCTTTGTGACTGAACAACATCTTTTATCTAAATGAACTCATTAGAACCTGTTATAACGCATTCTCATTGAGGAGCGACACCAGCTATACTATAACGTCAAAGTGTGTACCGAGCGATTTTAGAGGATATTATGTGTAATACATGCGGATGTAACGTAACAGCAGGCAATGAGCATCTGATTCAAGGAACAGGCAAATTAGCCAAAACGGAAGATGGCAAAGTTGCTGTTCAAGTGTTACAAAATTTATTATCAGAAAATGATCATCAAGCCTTGCATAATCGTGAGCATTTTGATGAGCATGGCATTTTAGTCATTAATTTAATGTCTTCTCCCGGTGCGGGAAAAACGGCATTATTAGAAAAAACAATTGAAAGTTTAAAAGATAGTCTCAGAATTGCCGTGATTGAGGGCGATTTAGAAACAGAAAACGATGCTGAACGTATTAGACAGAAAGGTGTCCCCGCTGTACAAATCGTCACAGGTACTGCCTGCCATTTAGATGCCCATCTCGTTCATCAAGCTGTGCATCAACTAGACTTAAGCCAACTAGATATATTGTTTATTGAAAATGTAGGAAACCTAGTATGTCCTGCCAGTTTTGACTTAGGACATCATCGCAATGTTACCTTGCTGTCTGTTACAGAAGGCGACGACAAACCCGCTAAATATCCCGTTATGTTCCGCGCTGCGGACGTGATGTTGCTCACCAAAGTAGATTTACTCCCCTTTTTAGACGACTTCGACCCGCAAGCGGCAGAATATCATCTCCGTCACCTCGCTAACCACGCCCCGTTTTTGCCCCTGTCGGCTAAAAAAGGCATTGGCATACAAGCATGGATTGCATGGCTACAGCATGAACTACACGCACAACGAGAACGTTTAAAAGCAGGTAGAACCGCGCGTCCTGCCATACAACCCGATGGGTCTAGAATCCACACCCATCATCATGACCATGTCCATACAGGACATCAACATACACATGCAGATGGTACAACCCATACCCATCTTTAAAAACGGGGAATAATCCCCCACTATCTGACTCACTATTATTGGGAATAATGAAGGACTTATAATCCTAGATTTTACTCATATTTCGTGACACTACGCTTAACACGATTGTTTTTTCTACTATCCAATGAGGATTATGATAATGCTAAAGCAGTTTCAACAAAGTTTGTTAGGTATTGCTGTTGCTTGTACGCTTTCTAGCGCAGCATATGCGGCAGAAGATAAAGTGCTGCATATTTACAACTGGTCAGACTACATTGCTGAAGACACAGTTGCTAATTTTGAAAAAGAAACTGGCATTAAAGTCGTTTATGATGTGTTTGATAGTAACGAAGTATTAGAAGCCAAGCTCATGACGGGCAAAACAGGCTTTGATATCGTAGTCCCTTCCGCCGCCCCCTACTTAGGCAGACAAATCGTTGCAGGCGTTTATCAACCCTTAGATAAAAGCAAATTAAGCAATTACAAAAACCTCGACCCCGTTGTTCTAAAAAGCCTAGAAGCGGTTGACCCCGAAAATAAATTTGCAATTCCCTACTTATGGGGAACAACAGGCATAGGCTACAACCCTGAAAAAGTCAAAGCGGCATTAGGCGAAAACGCCCCCGTTGATAGCTGGGATTTAGTATTTAAACCTGAAAACTTAGAAAAACTCTCCAAATGTGGCGTTTATTTCCTAGACACCCCAACCGAAGTTTTTCCCATTGTCTTAAATTACTTGGGTAAAGAGCCATTAAGCGAAAACTCTGACGACTACACCAAAATTGTGCAGCCGTTCATGTTAAAACTGCGTCCCTTTATCACTAATTTCCACTCTTCTGAATACATCAACGCCTTAGCCAATGGTGATATTTGCGTCGCTGTTGGCTGGTCTGGTGACGTATTACAAGCAGCCGACCGTGCGGCTGAAGCCAACAAAGGCGTTAAAGTTGAATACAGCGTTCCCAAAGAAGGGACAATTATGTGGGTTGACATGATGGCAATCCCTAAAGATGCCAAAAACTCTGAAGCAGCCCTGAAATTCCTAGATTTCATCCTCCGTCCTGAAGTCATTGCAGGCGTTAGCAACTTTGTTCATTACGCTAACCCAAATCCAGCTTCTTTAGAAAAAGTTGCGGATGAAGTGAAAAACAATAAAGGAGTTTTCCCTGCTGAAGACGTGAAGAAAAAATTATTTATGTTAAAGATTCTGCCCCAAAAAACCGAACGGACTTTAACCCGTGTTTGGACGACTATCAAAACGGGCAAATAATCGCAACACCTGACACATTTATCAGGTATAGCGAATTATCTGCTTATTATCCCCCCAGCGATGGGGGGATTTTTTTTGTAAGCGTTTCAAGTAACCTGAATTCTGCGAACCTGAGTTCGGCGATATTTATAAAATAAAACAGATACCTGCTAGGTTTTAAAAACCTAGCAGGTCTTTTTTTGTCTGAATCAGAATTCACAGAATTTTCAGAATTAGCAGAATTAAAAACATAATTTTTTATTCTTTTAATTTTCTTGTCTTTTTAATTCTGAAAATTCTGATTCAGACAAGCTGTTGTCTTTTTAAAAGAAACTCGCCGAACTCAGGTTATTTTACAAGGATAGGAGGTTTTCTTCCCGCCTCCTGCTTTACCCCGCTACGTGGGGAAAAGAAAAAAGAGGCAATCGCTTCAGCGATTGCACTCCGCCTTAATCTTTGCTTGTGCTAAACAAGTCTTAAAGCATTTGCCTGAATCAGAATTTTCAGGATTAGCAGGATTTAAAAGTGTTATTCGTGTTAGCTTTTGGTTTGAGGGTTTTAAATCTTGTTAATCCTGATTTAGACAGTTTTTTAATCTTACGGAAAAAAATAATTTATCCAATTAAAATAGCTGAAACTATTTTACACCTAAAAATACAGCAATCCTCTATAACCATCTGTTTTAATTTTTTAATTTCGCATAACTGAGATTAGAATAACCTTCATAAAGTAAAACAAACCAATAGTTATGTTTTTAAAATTTGACTCATTTATGCCTAGAATAAGCACTCCACAATTATTCTTAATTTATTACGTCAGCACTATTTATGAGCAAATCTATTGAAAAAAAAGCGACTTCTCAACAAGTCCGTGTTCGTTATGAGCAAACAACTGCTATTTATGCATCTCAATTTGTATTGAGTGTGGCAGGGGAAGAGGTGATTATTAATTTTTCTTCGGGCAGTTTGCCTGACCCTGTAACAGGGGAAGCGCATTTGCCCGTACATACTCGTATCGCGTTATCACCGGAGGGCGCGAAACGCTTGGTTAATTTGCTAAATCAAGCTTTAGCCAGCAATAACAATAGTGAAACGGGTTCTAGCGGAGCCGCTCGCCTACCGACTTTAAATAGCTAATTTTATGCAAGTATCTCCCGTTGACTTATTAACCCTACATACGCAATTACAGCAATTACGCGATAAGCAGAACGAGCGCGAAGCGTGGTTGCTGGAGTTGTTACAGTTATTATTAGGTTTAACCAATGCCGCTGGGGCAGCTTATGCCTTGCCTGATAAAACAACGGGACTATTAGTGCTTGCACCGCGCATTTTGTCGCGTCAAGCCTTAAGCTGGCGGGCGGATTTAGAAAACTTATTATTGCAAGAGATGCAACAGGCTTGTGAGCAAAACCGCGTCCGCTTAACGCAGTTAGACCAACATCGGCAAATTTGGTTAATCGCTGCTCCCGTACCACAAGCGCAGAAGCAGGAAGCGATTTCCCTCGTGTTGTTATTGGGCGGTTATCAGTCTTTAGAAACGTTTGTAACGATTTTACAGTTAGTCGCAGGTTATGCAGGTATTGATCAGTTACAATCCCGCTCGCAACAACAAATTCTACAGTTATTCATAGAGTTGTTACATGTTGGACAGGTCACACAAGCCCAACAGCATTTATTAACGCGCTTACAGCATTTATGCAATTGTCAGCGGGTTATTTTAGGGTATCGCCAAGGACATCATTGTCGAATTCAAGCGATGTCAGAAATCGCCGAATTACCCAAACAAGTCGATTTAGGCTATGCCTTAGAATCCTTAATGGATGAAACCGCAGAGAAGCGACAAGCCATTATTGCCACAACAGGCGATGCCCATCGAATTTCCCCCCATGCGCAAAAAATTCTGGGTTTAACCGCAACGCAACAAGTGTGGAGTTTACCGCTAGCGCATCATCAAAAATTGCCAGTGCAATATGTCTTAGTCCTTTTGTGGGCAAGTCCGCCAGATCCAACGGTTACACCATTATTAATGCAGTTAAGTCACACATTAGGCATTGCTTTAACGACCTTACGGCGGATTAAACAACGGCGATGGCACGCGACGCTTAACACGTTAAAACGGCGGTTTTTCTGGGGCTTGGGGATAGCCGTGTTGTTATTTGTGCCGTTATGGATTCCTGTCACCCATTCTATTGCGGGAAAAGTGACGTTACAGCCCGATACCCGTCGTTTTATAACCGCGCCTTTTGCGGGAATTTTAAAAGCAACGCATCATGAAGCGGGCGACGTGGTGAAAGCGGGCGATGTATTAGCGCAATTAGATGAACGCGAAATTCAATTAGAATTAACCAGCTTAACCGCTGAACGGAATCGTTTAGCAAAACAAAAAGATGCCAGTGCCGCCGCTAAAGATACTGTTGCGACACAATTAGCACAATTGGAAAAAGAACGCGCAGAATCGCAAATTGCCCTTTTAGAATATCGAATTGCCAATTTAGACATTAAAAGCCCGATTGATGGTTTAGTAGTCAGCGGTGATTTACAACGGGTACAAGGCAGCCCCGTCGATAAAGGACAAAGCTTATTTGAAGTCGCGCCTTTAGAAACTATGCGCGTCGAGTTGGCTATTCCTGCGGAAGATATTGCCTATATTCGTCCTGACATGCCTTTAAGCATAGAATTAGATGCTTACCCGCAACAACAGTGGCAATTAAACGTGCAACGCATTCAACCGCGTGCGACTGTCCGCGATAGTGAAGCCGTGTTTATTGTTGAAACGACTTTAACCAATACGGACAATAAATTAAGAGCAGGTATGAAAGGCGATGGCAAAATTGCAGCAGATGCACAACCTTTGGGATGGGTGTTATTTCATAAAGTCTGGGAAAAGGTTTTACGATGGCTATATTAATCGATACATCGCCCGCTACAGCAGAAACGCCCGCCTCTGTTAGCAATGCTCAAGCCGCGCCGCAGGCAATGAATTTAAAATTACGTCTGCGTGATGACTTAAGTTTTACCTTTCAAAGCTATGGCGAACGTCCCTGCTATCTGATTGAAGACAGTTTATATGGAAACTACTTTCAAATTGGTGTTGTCGAATACGCTTTTATTCAACAACTAGATGGCGAACAAAGCGTCGAACAAGCGGTGCAAGTCGCGCCCGAATTAGAGAGCCAACAAATTCAACAGATTTGTTACTGGCTCATCCATTCCCAACTGGTTTATGTCTGGAATGCCGAAAAACAAATCTGGTTTTTACCCAAACCGCCTCACGACAAAGTACAAGCATGGGCAGGGCGATTAAATACCCTTTTCATTAAAATTCCCTTGGGCAGTCCTGACCGCTGGTTAAATCGCTTACTGCCTTATACGCGCTGGCTTTTAGGCGTGCCCTTCTTCCTACTTTGGCTCTTGATTTGCGGGACAGGGCTTTATCTTGTGATGGCGCAATTTGACCGCTTTGTGCATAGCGCGAGCAGTCTCCTTCTGCCTCATAATGCCTTTTGGCTACTGATTGCATGGATTATCGTGAAAGTGCTACACGAAACTGCGCACGGACTCGTCTGCAAAAAATACGGCGGTTATATTCATAATGCAGGCATCATGCTGATTTTATTCATCCCGATTGGCGCGTATATGAACGCCAACGCCAGCTGGCGACTAACTTCACGCTGGCAACGGATGCACGTTTCTGTTGCAGGCATGTACGCTGAACTCTTTATTGCAGGAATTGCCGCATGGATTTGGGCGCAAACAGAAACAGGCGTGCTCAATTACTTAAGCTACAACATCGTCATTATTACCAGCATTTCCACCCTACTTTTTAACGCCAACCCCCTGATGCGCTTTGACGGTTACTACATTCTAAGCGACCTCCTGAATATCCCAAATCTCTACCTATCAGGACAACGCTACATCCGTTACCTCAACCACCGCTATATTCAAGGGCGCACCATTACACCACCACAATGGAAACCTGAACACACCCCCCTGATTAAAACCTATGCCATTGCCTCCCTCATTTGGCGATGGGTGGTTATTATTGGCTTACTGGTTGCCGCGAATCACCTTTTTTATGGCGCGGGCATTCTCATTGCGACCATGGCAGGTATCAGCGTGCTCATTCTTCCCCTGATTCGTTTTAGCATGAGTTTACACAAAGACCCCCAACGCGGGGCGGTACTACGTCACTTAAGCCTACTCTTTCTTTTCGTAAGCCTTGCCAGCCTATTACTACTGACCCAAGTTCACTGGTCGCGCACACTCACCGCCCCCGCTGTGTTTGATTACGCCAACGCACAAATTGTCCGCACAGAAACCGCAGGATTTATTAAAAAAATTCACGTTAAAACAGGGGATATTGTCGCAAAAGATGACATACTGCTTGAACTAGATAACCCTGATTTATATCAAGAAGAAAAAGACTTAGCCCTACAAATTCAACATCGAGAACTACGCCGTCAACACGCCATCACACAAGGACAACTAAGCGATGCACAAGGCGAAATTGAAAAACTACAAGATTTACAACATCAATACCAAGAAAAACAACTACAAATTGCCAGTCTAACCCTGAAAGCCAATCAAGCGGGGACTATTATCGCCCCTGATTTAAGAGATTTACTCGGCGTTTACACCCAACGCGGGACAGAAGTACTAACCCTTGCAAACCCTCAAGCCCTAGAACTCAAGGCATCCATTCCCCAAACCGACATCGACGCATTTCGGGCATATGAAGGGCAAACCGTACAAATTTACCGCCATAGCCAACCCTTACACACCTTTAACGCAACCTTAAGCCGTGTCAACCCCAGCGCGAGCCAAACCATTCTACACCCTGCGTTAACCGTTTTAGCGGGTGGAGAACTCCCCGTTAAACCTAAAACCCAACAAAGCGAACGCGACTCTTCCGCGAAAAAAGACAATAGCGATAACTATGAATACCTCGCCCCCCGCTTTACCGCGACCATCGCATTATCTACAGACATTCCCAAAAATATTTATGCAGGCGAAACTGCGACGATTTATCTCGCCAGCCCACCCCAAAGTTTAGGGGAATTATTATGGATAGGAATAGAACGGTATATAAAACGCTTGCAGAGTCAGGCGACGTAATTTTGTGATGAGTGATGCCAATAAGTTGGGTTTTACGGGTTAATATTTAAGTAAAATATTGTCTTTATTTAAAAAACTGGGTGATTTATAAAATTTTACAAACACAAGATATTAAACGCACTATAAAACGATGTGAAGGACTGCCAGTCCTAAATTTAAATCACTTTATGGTACGTTTACTATAGGTTTTGAAAACCTAGCAGGTCTGTGGAAACACGTGAAAAGGGTTGACCTTAAAGATTAAAACACTGTCTGAATCAGGATTTTCAGAATTAACAGAATTTAAAACACTAAAAACAAAACAATATTAATCTTTTTAATTCTGCTAATCCTGAAAATTCTGTGAATTCTGATTCAGACAGGCTGTTGTCTTTTTAAAAGAAACTCGCCGAACTCAGGTTAGTTTATCTACTTTAATATCACCACTTCTTTAGCACTACCCCTATTTTTTCCTATCTTGATTTCTGTCGTTATCAGAAGCATGTCTTTTATTTCAACATAAATAAAAACGAGGAGAGGGAACATGTCTTTAAGTCTGGAAACACAAGCAACTGAATTGTTGCAGAAAATCTTAAATGATTTACAACGAAATTTCCCACCCTACGAATACTCGCAGTTAAAAACATTTATCGAGTATTTCTTCAACTTCTTAACCCCTGAGGATGTTTTAGAGCGAGGAAGCCTCATTGATTTATATGGGGCAGTGGTTTCTTATTGGCAATTTGCGCGACAACGTCAATGTGATGAAGTAAAAATCCGTGTATTTAATCCACAATTTGAACAAGATGGCTGGCAATCACAACACACGATTATCAGTATCTTAGTACGGGATAGACCTTTTTTAGTCGACTCAGTGCAGATGGCATTAAATCGAATGGGAATCACGATTTATTTAATTGCTCATCCGATTTTATGCGTAGATAGAGATGATGATGGTAATTTAATTGATGTTTATCCAATCGCGCCTTTTAATAGTGAGAGCGAGAAAGAAGACGGGAGCGCGGATTGTTATGAATCGATTATGCATATCGAGATTGACCGACATACGGATGTTGCAACTTTAGCGAAGATTCAGCAAGCCTTAACCAGTGTGTTGCAAACCTTACGCGCCGTTGTGGAAGACTGGAAACCCATGTATCTGCAAATGCAACGCATCATCGATGCTTTAGCAAAAACGCCACCACCTCGCCTTGACTCTGTTGAAGTGAATGAAACAAAAGCCTTTTTAGAGTGGTTACAAGCTGACCATTTCACCTTTTTAGGCTATCGTGAATATAAATTAGTGAAACGCGACGGCGAGGACGAATTGCGCGTTGTTGCAGGTTCTGGCTTAGGCATTTTACGAGAAGAATCAGCCGTTGAACGGGTTTCTAAAGGTTTTCATGAATTACCGCCCGCTTTGCGTCAATTAGCCAGTCAAGCGCAATTGTTATTATTGACAAAAGCCAGTTCTCGTTCTGCGATTCATCGCGCTAGTTATATGGATTATGTCGGCGTGAAGCAATTTAATGAGCAAGGCGATGTGATTGGCGAACGGCGATTTATCGGGCTTTATACAGCAGCCTTGTATCATTTAAGCACATTGCACATTCCCTTATTGCATCGCAAAGTGCGCCAAGTGATTGAGCAAGCAGGATTTCGTCCCAATAGTCATCAACAGCGAAAATTATTAACGATTTTAGAAACCTATCCGCGCGATGAGTTACTACAAATCGATATTGGCGAATTATTACGCATCGCTATGGGCATTCTGCGCTTACAAGAACGTCAACGGGTGCGCTTGTTTGTCCGTCCAGATACCTATAAACGCTTTTACGCCTGCTTAGTCTTTGTCCCCCGTGACCGTTATGATTCGAATGTGCGAGAACGGATGCAAGCAGTGTTAATGAAAGTGTTTCAAGGGAATAGTATTGATTTTACAGTGAATTTATCAGAATCGGTATTAGCCCAAGTGCATTTAGTCGTACACACCAGCGCGACGGTAACGCCAAGCTACGACGTAAAAGAAATAGAAGCGCAATTAGTTGATATTATTCGCGGTTGGGAGGATGTGTTAAATACCACGTTGTTAGACATGCACGGCGAAGAAAAAGGCACGCAGTTATTCCGTCGTTATCATGCTGCTTTTTCCAGTGCTTATCGAGAAAACTTCCGCCCACGTCATGCTGCTTATGACATTGAAAAGTTAGAACGGTTATGCACCGATGAAAACTTGGTGATGCACTTATACAAACCGTTGGAAGCATTAGACAATTCTTTGCGCTTCAAACTGTTTCATTTAGACAAACATTTACCGTTATCCGATGTCTTGCCTATGCTGGAAAACATGGGCGTGAAAGTTATCAGTGAAGATGCATATGAAATTAATGTATCTGAACAGCCTATCATGTGGATTCAGGATTTTGGGCTGACCCACACACAAGCGACAACGCTCGATATTAAACAGTTAAATCAAGCCTTTCAAGAAACCTTTAAACGGGTTTGGTCGGGCGATATTGAAAACGACGGCTTTAACCGTTTAGTCCTGCATCCTGCATTAACATGGCGCGATATTGTCATGTTCCGCGCTTATTACAAATATATACGCCAAGCGGGAACGACTTTCAGCCAAGCGTATATCGAGCAGACTTTATTCAATAATTTACCGATTACCTATCTACTCTCACAGCTATTTCATGCCCGCTGTAATCCCGAACAAGTCAATGCAAACCAAGTTGAAACCCTGTTAAAACAACTAGAAACTGCCCTCGATAGCGTTGTCAGCTTGGATGAAGACCGTATTTTGCGCAAATTCCTTGCGGTGATACAAGCAACGCTCCGTACTAACTTTTTCCAGCAAGACGCAGAAGGCGAGCCTAAACCCTACTTATCTTTTAAAGTTGACCCGCACAAAATTCCCGATTTGCCAGAACCCCGCCCCCTGTTTGAAATCTTTGTGTATTCCCCCCGTATGGAAGGGATACACCTACGTGGTGGCAAAGTTGCACGCGGGGGCATTCGCTGGTCAGACCGTTTAGAAGATTTCCGCACCGAAGTGTTAGGCTTAGTCAAAGCACAAATGGTGAAAAACGCCATTATCGTTCCTGTTGGCTCTAAAGGCGGATTTGTCTGCAAACGTCCCCCCACTGAAGGCGGACGCGAAGCAGTACAAGCGGAGGGTATTGCCTGCTATAAAACCTTAATTCGTGGGCTATTAGATTTAACTGATAACTTAGTCGACAATAAAATCGTGCCACCGCCTAACATCATCCGTCACGATGAAGACGACCCTTATTTAGTTGTTGCAGCCGACAAAGGCACGGCAACCTTCTCCGATATTGCAAACGGACTTTCCAAAGAATACGGCTTTTGGTTAGGTGATGCTTTCGCCTCGGGTGGCTCTGCGGGATATGACCATAAAAAAATGGGGATTACAGCGCGGGGCGCGTGGGAATCCGTTAAACGTCATTTCCGTGAACTGGGCATTGATACCCAAAGCCAAAATTTTACCGTTATTGGTATTGGCGACATGTCGGGCGATGTCTTTGGCAATGGCATGTTACTATCACGCCATATCCGCCTAGTTGCCGCATTTAACCATCAACATATCTTTTTAGACCCAAATCCCGACCCTGAAACCAGCTTTCAAGAACGCGAACGCTTATTTAACCTACCACGCTCCACATGGGGAGACTACAACAGCCAACTGATTTCTAAAGGTGGAGGGATACACTCACGCAGTGTTAAATCCATCGTTTTAACCCCCGAAATTCGCAATTTACTGGGCATTCAAACCTACGCGCTCACCCCCAATGAACTCATTCGCGCCATTTTATGCGCCCCAGTCGACTTACTCTGGAATGGTGGCATTGGTACATATGTAAAAGCAACGATTGAACACCACAGCGATGTTGGCGACCGCACCAACGACAACCTACGAGTCAACGGGCAAGACTTACGCTGTAAAGTCGTTGGCGAAGGGGGCAATTTAGGCTTTACCCAACGTGGACGCATAGAATACGCCCTTGCAGGCGGACGGCTAAACACCGATGCAATTGACAACTCAGGCGGGGTTGACTGCTCCGACCACGAAGTCAATATAAAAATTCTTCTCAACGCCATCGTCAACAACGGTGACATGACCGCCAAACAACGCGACCAACTTCTTGCAGAAATGACCGAATCTGTTGCACAACTCGTCCTCCGCAACAACTATCTACAAACCCAAGCCCGCAGTTTATCGCTACTCCTTGCCCCCTCCTTACTCGACGTACAAGCCCGATTTATCCGCGACTTAGAAAGTAAAGGACGACTAGCCCGCGAACTAGAATTTTTACCCAATGACAAAGTCATTAGCGAACGACGGGCGCAAGGCATCGGCTTAACCGCACCAGAAATTGCCGTTCTACTCGCCTACAGCAAAATTACCCTATACGACGCACTGCTTGCATCCGACGTGCCTGACGACCCCTACTTACACAGCATTCTGCTTAACTACTTCCCGCCCCAACTGCCAGAACGCTTTGATAAAGAAATTCGGCAACACCGTTTAAAACGCGAAATCATTGCGACTGAACTCACCAATATGCTGGTTAATCGTGGCAGTAGCGTGTTTGTTTTCCTACTCCAAGAAGGCACAGGCTTTCCCATAGCCGACATCGCCCGCGCTTTTCGCGTTGCATGGGACGTATTCGACATGAAAAGCCTCTGGGCAGAGATAGAAAGCCTAGACGGCAAAATTACAACCGCCGTGCAATACAGCATGATGCTAGACGCACGCAAACTCATCGACCGCTCCGCCCGCTGGTTACTACGCAATCACCGCGTACCGCTCAACATGCAAGAAATGGTGAGCGCGTTACGACCCGGAGTTAAACGCCTTTCCAGCATCTTATGGGACATCATCACCCCACAAGAACGGCAAAGTCTCAACGAAAAGCACGAACAACTGATTAATTCAGGCGTACCAACAGATACCGCGCAACGGATAATCAGCCTAGAAATGCAATTTTCCGCCCTAGACATCGTCGAAGTGACCAATGCCACCTCGATACACTTCACCGACGAAAATGCTTTTCATCAACGCCTTGCCCATGTTGGACAACTTCACTTTTTACTGGGAACACAACTACAATTGCATTGGCTACGCGACTGCATGACGGCTCTACCACGGGACAACCGCTGGTCATCCCTATCGCGCTCCTCATTACGCGATGAACTTTTTCGCACCCACCGCGAATTAACCATTGCCGTACTTGCGCAAGAAACCACAGAACTATTAAGTGCTCAAGCCCTGTATGAACGTTGGAAAACACACAACGAACTGGGGATTAACCGCTGTTTAACCCTGTTAGCAGACTTAAATCATCAAGAAAAAATTGATTTAGCCATGCTATCCGTCGCATTACGAGAAATTAGAAGTGTTTTATAATTAACGCGAGTGGCGAAAACCTTTTAGAATTTTTCAACTAAAAAATGTAGGGTGGAATAGCGAAGCGTATTCCACCATACGATTTATAATCTGTTTTTGCTCAGTTTTTGCAGAATTTCAAGGTGGAATACGCTTCGCTATTCCACCCTACAACATTCAAGCTGTTGTCTTTTTAAAAGAATCTCTCCGTACTCGCGTTAATCTAAAAAATATTGCGTGATTCAGGTTAATGAGCAATAGGAAAAAAGCAGAAGTGTTACACCATCCCTTCATCAGTAACACGCAATACTTCCTCAATGCTGGTTATGCCTTGATAGGCTTTGAGCCAGCCATCTTCGCGTAAATTACGGAATCCTTCCCGCAGGGCTAATCGGCGTAATTCATTAACAGGCGCACGATTTAACACAAGGCTTTGTAATTCAGTGGTGATATACACTAGTTCATAAATCCCGACCCGTCCTTGATAGCCTGTGCCTTGGCAATGTGTACAGCCGACGGCTTCCATCCATTTAGCGGGTTGTTTAGCGAGATAAGCGGGAATAATTTCTTGCAACCGTTGATTAATTGCGGCAAGTGGTTTGCTGGGTTTGGCACAGTGGGGACATAAACGACGGACGAGGCGTTGCGCTTGTACTGCGCGGACAGAGGTAGCAACTAAAAACGGTTCAACGCCCATATCGACTAAACGGGTAAATGCGCTGACTGCATCATTGGTGTGTAGTGTAGAAAGCACCATGTGTCCTGTGAGCGAGGCTTGTATCGCTATTTCAGCGGTTTCACGGTCACGGATTTCACCAAGCATAATAATATCAGGGTCTTGACGCAAAATAGCCCGTAAAGCACTGGCAAATGTATAGCCAATGTCGCTGTGCGCTTGAACTTGGGTTACACCTTTTAATTGATATTCGACGGGGTCTTCTACAGTAATGATTTTTTGTGTACGGTCATTGACTTCATCTAAAGCAGCATAAAGTGTGGTAGATTTCCCTGAACCTGTCGGCCCTGTGACTAAAATAATGCCGTGCGGTTCGCTAATCCAGCGTTTAAACAGTTCTAAATGGTCGTTAGCAAAACCTAAACGGTCGAGTCGATTGGTTTGTCGTTCTTTAGGCAGTAAGCGCATGACAATCGATTCACCATGCACACCTGGTAAACAGGACACCCGAATATCTAAATCTTGCCCGCTCACTCGTGTATTTAATCGTCCGTCTTGTGGTAGCCGTCGTTCGGCGATGTCTAAACCTGAGATTAATTTAATCCGTGAAGCGATGGGGTTAAAACGTTCTCTGGGTAAATTTAGATGTTCATAAAGTACGCCATCAATCCGATAACGGACGAAAAAAGTATGTTCTTCAGGTTCTACATGTACGTCAGAAGCGCGTCGGTCTATGGCTTGTGAAAACATGTTATTGACGAATTCAACAACGGGCGCACCTTCCGCTAATTCGCGCAATAAATTCACATCATCCGTATTAGTGAATGCTTCATTCGGGCGGGCTTTAGCAAGTAAATCTAGGAGTTTGTCTAAATCTTGATTGCGGGCTAAAAACCACGTAATCCGCTCTGGAAAACGGTTGTCTAACACCTCATGTAAGGTATCGGCTAACGGGTCGCGGGCAAGGCAACAAAGTTGCGCATTTTCATCTTCTGCCCAAACAACTAATTCTTGGTCTAAACACCATTCTTTATCTAAGCCTGTGACTTCTAAACCCGTGAGCAATTGATTAATATCACTGGGTAATTGGGTAGTGAGTAAAACAGTTAAATTGAGTTGTTCGGCTAACGTGTTTAATAATCCATCTTCTGAAATCGCACCCATGCGGATTAAAATCGCGCCTAACCGCCCCCCGAAGCGTTTTTGAAAATCAAGCCCGCGCTGAATATCATTTGCACTTGCCAACTGATTAGCAATGAGCATTTCTCCTAAACGCAATGGCATAAAATTGATGGGTAAATGGGGAGATTCATCAGCCTGAGAGGGTACAGAATGAGACAGATTAGACATAGGAAAACAACAATCGCTTTAACAGAGAAGAGAGCAATTAAGCAGTATCACAATGATGTAATGTAGCAAAACTCATCTGTCTTATCGATGATTTTTACCAAGACAGTCTGTTAATAGGGGTGAAAATTCTTGATTAACAGGTATTTTGCGATATTTTTTATATTAAACAATTAGTTAAAGTACCAGAGTTCGGCGAGATTTATAAAATAAAACAGAGACCTGCTAGGTTTTCAAAATCTAGCAGGTCTGTCGGAACACGTGAAAAGGGTTGAAGGACTGGCAGAGGTTACTCTCCTGTTTTTCATCGGGATTTACCAGACAAGATTAAAACATTGTCTGAATCAGGATTAACAGGATTTAAAACCCTCAAACCAAAAAGTCAGGTGAATCACGCTTTTTAATCCTGCTAATCCTGAAAATCCTGTGAATCCTGATTCAGACAAGCTGTTGTCTTTTTAAAAGAAAATCGCCGAACTCAAGTTAAATTTAAATAATTTTATGATACGTTTACTATATCTTCCCAAGCATGAGGAAACATCAACATGACCGACAAATCCCTAGGCACATTCATCAACCCCTTCACCGATTTTGGTTTTAAAAAAATCTTCGGCAGTGAAGAAAGTAAACCCCTACTCATCAGCTTTCTTAATGATTTATTACCGATAAAACACAAAATTGTCAGCTTAGAATTTAAAAATATCGAAAAACTCGGCATGTTAGAAGAAGACCGCCGTGCCATCTTTGATATTTATTGTCGGGATGAAAAAAATCAGGAATTCATTGTTGAATTACAACGTGCAAAACAAGAACACTTTCAAGACCGCGCTACCTATTACGCCAGCTTCTTAATTCAAGACCAAGCCAAAAAAGGCAAATGGGACTTTGAATTAACCCCAATTTATTTCATTGGGATTTTAGACTTCTCCTTAGCCAGCTTTCCCGATGAGCGTTACTTACATTTCGGACAAATTACCGATATTTACAGTAAAGAAGTGATGTTTAAGAAATTGAACTTCATTTACATAGAAATGGCGAAGTTTAAAAAGCAAGAATCTGAATTAGCGAACCATTTAGAATGGTGGTTATATTTCCTGCGTGAACTAGTGACCTTTGACGATATGCCGAGAGAATTTCAAGGAGATATTATTGAAGAAGCCTTTGCGTTAGCCAAATTAGCCAACATGAGTTATGAAGACCGTCATGCGTATGAATTAAGTTTGAAATACTACCGCGATTTCATCAATGTACTTGATACGGCTAAACAGGAAGGAATTGAAATAGGTCTGGAGAAGGGCATTGAGATTGGGATTGAACAAGGTGTTAAAAAAGGGATTGAGCAAGGCATCGAACAAGAAAGAATAAAAGTCGCAATCGCACTGAAGAAAAACAATGTGCCTCTTGAGCTTATTATGGTTGCAACGGGATTAACACACGAAGAAATTGAACGATTATAGTAAACACACTATAAAGCGATGCGGAGGACTGCCAGTCCTAAATTTAAATCACTTTATGGTACGTTTACTATAAACTCATTAAAATAATGCAAACCTTCTTACAACAACGTTTAGCGCAACGCGAACAAGCGCATTTATATCGCCGTCGTCTTGTCCATGCTGGTGTGCAATCTCCGCTTTTAACCATTGAAGGACGTACCTATTTAGCTTTTTGTAGCAATGATTACTTGGGGTTAGCAAGTCATCCTGATTTAATCCGTTGCCTGCAACAAGCTGCAAATCAGTACGCAGTGGGGGCGGGGGCATCGCATTTAATCAATGGTCACACTCAAGCACATCATGCGTTAGAAGAGGAATTAGCCGCTTTTACAGGACGTGAACGTGCGCTGCTATTTTCCACAGGCTACATGGCAAACATGGGCACTGTTACCGCACTTGTAGAACGTCAAGATGCTATTTTTGCAGATAAATTAAATCATGCCTCCTTAGTCGATGCCGCACAATTATCCCGTGCGCATCATCACCGTTATGCACACAATGATATGTCTATGCTAGCGCGGTTACTGTCGCAAACGATGACACGACATCAATTAATTGTGACTGATGGGGTGTTTAGTATGGATGGAGACCTTGCCGACTTACCGCAGATTGTCGCCCTTGCCAAACAACATCAAGCATGGGTGATGGTGGATGATGCGCATGGATTTGGGGTATTAGGTACAACAGGCGGGGGAACGGTTGCACATTATCAATTATCCGCAACCGATGTTCCCATTCTGATGGGCACGTTAGGCAAAGCCTTTGGTGTGACAGGTGCATTTGTTGCGGGCAGTGCGTTACTGATTGAAAACTTAATTCAGTACGCACGGAGCTATATTTATACAACCGCCTTACCGCCTGCACTTGCGGAAACACTACGTACCAGTCTGAAATTAGTACAGGCAGGTTCAGAACAACGGGAAAAGTTACAGGCATTGATTCAACAATTTCGACGCGGTGCAACGCAATTAGGATTACCCCTCCTGCCTTCTATGACACCGATACAAGGCATTTTATTAGGAGAAGCAGAGAAAGCCCTACAACTTAGTCAAGCACTGTACCAACAGGGTATTTTAGTCACTGCTATCCGTCCGCCAACAGTTCCCCCACACACGGCACGTTTACGTATTACATTTTCTGCTTTACACACCCCTGAACAAGTAGATAAATTACTCCTCGCATTAGCACAACATTATTAGAAGAACATCGGCAATAAGGACATTACCTATGATATTTATACTTCCCCTCACGCTGCATCCACCCCAGTTGTCATACATCTTTTAAGCAACATTGCGTAAGCTCATCACAACACAAATAATGCTTGTCTCTTTCAATCACTGATATAACCCTAAAAATAATGTCTATTACGCCCGCCCAACGTTTAAGAAACTTATTACAACAACCGAATATTTTATTAATTCCAGCTTGTTTTGATGCGCTCTCTGCAAAATTAATTGAAAAAGCGGGATTCTCTGCCATTTTTATGAGTGGCTTTGCCGTTTCTGCTAGCCGTTTAGGATTGCCTGATACGGGACTCATTTCCTATGGTGAAATGCTCAACCAAGGGCAAAATATCTGTTCAGCCGTCACAACGCCTGTGATTGGCGATGGTGATACAGGCTATGGCAATGCCATTAATATTAAACGCACGGTAAAAGGCTATGCTCAAGCTGGCTTTGCCTGCATCATGCTAGAAGACCAACTAGCCCCCAAACGCTGTGGACATACAAAAGGAAAACAAGTTGTCAGTCGTGATGAAGCATTTACCCGCATTCGTGCGGCCGTTGATGCCCGTGAGGAAGGACACGACATTTTAATCATGGCAAGAACAGACGCAAGAGAGACTGAAGGATTGGAAGAAGCCATTTTCCGCACTCAAACTTTCGTCGAACTAGGGGCAGACATCACTTTTTTAGAAGCCCCGCGCTCAATTGCCGAAATGCAACATTACTGTCAACAAGTACAGGGCTATAAAATGGCAAACATGGTCGAACAAGGAAAAACCCCTATTCTCTCCCCTGCTGAATTACAAAACATCGGTTATCATCTTGTTGCCTATCCACTAACCCTGCTCAATACCGCGATGCAGGCAATGCAACAAGCACTGCAACAGCTAAAAAATGGACAGCAACCACAACAACTGTTAAGTTTTTCAACACTTAAAGAACAAGTTGGTTTTGACGACTATTATCGTGAAGAAGAACGCTATAGCTCAAGCTAAATGTACCGCATAAAGTGGACTGACTCTTGCTATGATTCGGATAAAAAAACAACATCATGCATCTCACGAATACCTATCCATTTATGGACAACGACCCACTGATAAACACGCTTAGTATAAAATTCCAAGATAGTTTAGAATTTGAAACGAAGCAGAAAGCATTAAACACTACTGTTGTTATGTACCTACCCACCCGCCCCTCTGGCTTATTGCATCACATAAAGCCATGCTATTGAGGAACCCGTGCATGACTTATAGTGCATTGAGTATTAAAACCATCACCATTGTTTTTCTAACGATGGTCGCATTGATTTTAACAGCCGCCACAGGATTGACAATCTATCGCCATACCCTGTTACAACAACAACTGGCGTATGCGGATTTAAAAACCTCGGTTGTTGCCTTTGCCAACCGTTTAGACCGACACATCGAAACCGCAAAAAATAGCGTCGGACGACTCCGTGGCTATACCACCATCTTGACTAAAACAGCCCCTGTTCCCCCCGAAAATGTGGACATGCTTAAACAAATCATGATGGAAAATCTTCAATACGAACCCAGTCACTACAGCAATTTTTTTGCGCTAGAACCCGATAATGCAAAAGCTAATTTTCAACAAGACGGGCAACTGATTCTTGTTCACAAAGACACTGCACAATTCAATACCCCCCGTTACAACCGTCCTCAAAACATGCAAGTAGAAATCTGGGCAGATGCAAACTACGCCACAGACCCCCGTCGTGCATGGTATTACAACGCCAAACGTAGCCAAGATATTCAAGTCATCCCCAACTTTACCGACAAAGACTACATGGGACAACAACTTGTTGGCATTGTTCAAGGGATTTATACCCATCGTACCTTTGAAGGCATGGTCGGTGTCGCCCTACTGCTCGACAGCTTTTATCAAGAAGTAGAAAACGAAATGTTTGGACGTACAGGCGGGCTATTCCTTGTCGACTACCAATCAGGCGCGCTACTCACCCTCATCGGCTCACGCAACCGCGCCCAACTTGACTTTTTAAACATCATAGAACGCAACAAATACAACTTTTACAACAACCCGCAACAGCAAGAACTCTGGCGTAAAGTTTTTAATCAAGACATTGCTTATCAAGAAGTCAGCATTGATGGTCGTCCCAGCTATGTGATTTCATCCAAACGTTTCAGCAATCTACCTTGGACACTGGTCGGCTACCAACGCACCGATGAATTTACAAACAACGACATGTTAGAACTGAACGACAGCTTTCTACTCGTTATAACACTGTTTTTCCTGCTGATTCTTTTTGGTGCTACGATTTACTTCTATTTTATCAACCCGTTTCACCGCTTGATTGGCTCTGCACAACAACTCCTAAGCAATAGCGACATGCAACTTGCCCCCCTGTCTCAAGGCTTGCAATTGCGCGAATTATTAAACTTACGCCAACTATTTGCCCAATACAGCACCCGCTTACACGACCTCATGCAATCAAAAACAGATTGCACAAAACGCCTACAAGAATTAAACGCAGAACAAATAAAACACCGCGCCGAAGTAGAAAAATATCAAGCTGAAATCGACAAAGCCAATACACAAACCCAAAGCGTGCGCAACGAAGCACAAAAAGCACGGCTACAAATCCAAAAAGCTCGCGTCGAAATCCAAAAATACAAACTCGCCTCACAACGCGCCAAAGTACAAGCAGAAGCCGCCAATCAGGCAAAAGCACAATTTTTGGCAAACATGAGCCATGAACTCCGTACCCCCATGAATGCCATTATCGGCTACACCGAAATTTTACAAGAAGATGCCCGCGACCACGGACAAGAAGACTTTATTCCCGACTTACAAAAAATTCACGGAGCTAGTTACCACCTATTAGACCTTATCAATAACCTCTTTGATATGTCTAAAATTGAATCCAGCCGTATGGATTTATACATAGAAACTTTTGACTTAACCCCTGTTATTCAAGACGTTTCCACCACCATTGCCCCGCTACTGGAAAAACAACAAAACATCCTGAAAGTTGACTGTGACAGCGCGTTAGGAACAATGTCGGCAGACCTGACCAAGATTCGCCAAAACCTGATGAACCTCCTCAGCAATGCCAACAAATTTTCCAAACAAAGCACCATTATTTTAAGTGTCAGCCGCGAAGTACACGACGACGATATCGACTGGATAGTCTTTAAAGTGATAGACCAAGGTATCGGCATGACCCCTGAACAAATGCAACGCCTTTTTCAAGCCTTCGTACAAGGCGATAGCTCGCCTACTCGTCGCTATGGCGGTAGCGGTTTAGGGCTTGCGATTACAAAACAATTCTGCCAACTCATGGGCGGTGACATCACCGCAGAAAGCGAATTCGGCAAAGGTAGCGTTTTTATCATGCGTTTACCCGCAGAGGTCAATACAGGGGATAATTAATCTCTATCTACTCTGAGTCAGGACTGCCAGTCCTTCAAGGACTGGCAGTCCTTTTGTCTCCAAATTCACTTAATCCACACAATCTCCTTAATTTTAACGCGAGTACGGCGAAAAAGGGCTTAAATAAAAAGAGGTTGAGAAGGATTTAACAAATTAAAGCCATCATCAAGTTTAGGATTAACCTGAGTTCGGCGAGATTCTTTTAAAAAGACAACAGCTTGTCTGAATCAGGATTCACAGGATTTTCAGGATTAGCAGGATTAAAAAGCGTGATTCACCTGACTTTTTGGTTTGAGGGTTTTAAATCCTGTTAATCCTGCTAATCCTGATTCAGACAATGTTTTAATCTTGTCTGGTGAATTTCGATGAAAAACAAGAGAGTAATCTCTGCCAGTCCTTCAACCCTTTTCGCGTGTTCCGACAGACCTGCTAGGTTTTGAAAACCTAGCAGGTCTTTTTTTGTCTGAATCAGAATTCACAGAATTTTCAGAATTAAAAAACGTGATTCGCGTTAATTTCTTGGTTTAAGGGGGGTTTAAATTCTATTAATTCTGTTAATTCTGATTCAGACAATCTCTTGTCTTTTTAAAAGAATCTCGCCGAACTCAGGTTTGATTAGATTGATGAAACAACACGAGTAAGGTCATCACTTCCGACGGGGACATTGTCCCATCTCGCTGACTTTTCTTGAGATTTCCTTCTTCTAACAACATTTGTTCCCATAAAGGCATGAACCATTTACAAAAGTCGTCGATTGCGCAGAACAGGATTGTTATCATATCCATGGTTGTACCTTTGGAAAGTGGAGGTGGGCGTTTAGTGATGTTCCATTATTCCTACTTTTCCTTTAGGTACAACTTTTTATTTCTTCCATTCCGCTTTTATCATTAATCCTCTGTTTTATATCTATTATCTCGCCGTACTCGCGTTATCATAAAATTATTTAAATTTAGGATTGGCAGTCTTTCGCATCGTTTTATAGTACGTTTGCTATATCATGTTTTTCTAGAGATTCGTAGAAAAACGCGAAAAAATGGGAGATTAACGGCACTGAACCGCTGTTTTGCCAGTGATGAATACGATAAATTTTATCGTGATGACACGGTCTAAGTTGTCTTTTACAGGTCACAATAGGCTGTCAGTTACAAGTCACATAAGTATGTCATAATTCCCTATTCCTTTTCCTCAGGCTTAATTTTATAGGAGTCAGCATGACCACCCCGAAAAAAGAAGGTTTTTTTATGCCCGCAGAATGGCATCCGCATAGCCGTTGCTGGATGGCTTATCCTTGCCGTGTTGGTGTTTGGGATGATTTAGACGTTGCTCGTCGTGCTTATGCGCAAGTGGCTCAAGCAATTGCGCGTTTTGAACCTGTCACCATGTTAACGCCTGCTGAATTCATCGCGGATGCGCAAAAAGTTTGCGGTTCAACGGTATCCGTTATGGAAATGGGACTAGATGACTCTTGGACGCGCGACATGGCACCGACGTTTGTGATTCATCCTGACGGTAAATTGGCTGGGGTGGATTGGGAATTTAACGCATGGGGTCGTAAATATGAAACTTATGATACAGATGCGTTAGTGGCTGAAAAATTATTAGCTCAAACCAATATCCAGCGTTTTATCGCTCCGTTGATTTTAGAAGGTGGCTCTATCCATGTAGATGGCGAAGGCACTGTTTTAACGACTGAAGAATGCTTATTAAATCCAAATCGTAACCCGCAATTAAGCAAAGCTGAGATTGAAAGTTACTTATGTGAGTATTTAAACGTCACTAAAGTGATTTGGCTGGAAAAAGGCTTAAAGTATGATGAAACCGATGGGCATATTGATGAAGTTGCTTGTTTTGTCCGTCCAGGTGTGGTTATGGCAATTACAACCAACGACCCAACAGATGAAAACTACGCGATTTTACAAGCCAACTTGAAAAAATTACGGAGTTCAACTGATGCGAAAGGTCGCCCCTTAGAAGTTATCGAAATTGAACAACCAAGCCCGCAATACCATCGGGGCGCACGTTTAACGCTGTCTTACATTAATTTTTATATAGCCAATGGTGGCATTGTGATGGCAGCGTTTAACGATGCTAAGTATGATGCACTGGCTTATGAAGCCATGCGTAAAGCATTCCCAAGCCATGAAATTGTACAAATTCCTGCCCTAGATATTTTTAAAGGCGGTGGCGGGATTCATTGCATTACCCAACAACAACCTGTGCCATAGATTTTAACCCACCTGTTTTGCGAGATTTTAAAATAAAACAAATACCTGCTAGGTTTTCAAAATCTAGCAGGTTTGTCGGAACGCGCGAAAAGAATTCATCAGACAAGATTAAAACATTGTCTGAATCAGGATTTTTAACTGCGCTACTCATTTTTTTCAATAAAGGGCGGTAATTGACGGGGAGATTGAATTTTAAAGCGTTTTTCACGGCTGGTATCCCCTTGTAACAAGGTGATGTGCGATTTTGCAACCCCGAAGGTTTTCGCTAAGAGTTTAATAAGTTCCGCATTAGCTTGACCATCAACGGGCGTGGCGGTTGTGCGAATTTTTAAGCGGTCTTGATGAACACCAACAATATTGGTTTGACTCGCGCGGGGTTGAACGTGGACGGAGAGAATTAAATCTGCGCCGTCCCAGCGATAAAACGTCATTGTATTACCAACTTAATAATAAAATCCCTGCATATAGCAAAATACCGACTAATAGTGGGGAAAGGTCAATACCCCCCGTTGCAGGTAAAAGACGGCGCACAGGTTGGAGTAATGGCTCTGTGAGGCTGTGTAATAAGCGACTGATAGGGGTGTGGTATAACGGTTGTTGTGTGAGAAGTTCAACCCAACTCAGGATAGCCCGTAAAATAATCGCCCAGAAAAAGACATTTAACACTAATGAAAGCGTATCAAGTACGGTGTAGAGTACTAACATGCTAAAACTGGCGCGTTGGTCAAATAAATAAACCGTTAAAATTAACTTGATGAATGTCAGTAATAGCATGAGTACGATGGCAGCAATATCTACATTGCGCCAGCGTGGAATAAAGAGATATAGCGGTTTTAAAGGTGGGTCAGTGACTTGTAGTAAAAACTGGCTGATTTCATCATGAAAACGTACCCGTAACAGGGTCAGTAAAAAACGTAACATGATGAGCAGGATGTATAAGCCAAAAAGTGCGTTAACGAGAAACGCGAAAGCGTTGGCAACTGGACTCATGCTTGTTCCCCATATTCATTAGCCATTTGAGTAGCGCGTTTTTGTGCTGCTTGTAAAGCACGGTCGAACATCGCCTGAATATTCCCTGCTTGTAGGGATTTAATTGCTTGTTCCGTTGTCCCCCCCTTAGAAGTCACCCGCTCGCGCAATAGTGCCGCGTCCTCATTACTTTCTAACGCCATTTTTGCCGCACCGAAAGCCGTTTGTAAGGTTAATAAACGAGCTGTTTCTTGTGGCAATCCTAACTGTATGCCTGCTTTTTCTAACACTTCCATTAATAAGAAAAAGTAAGCAGGACCACTGCCTGATAGGGCGGTGACAACATCAATCAGATTTTCATCCGTTAGCCAAACGGTTAAGCCAACAGCCCGCAAAATACTTTCTGCTAACTCGTGTTGTTCTTTACGCACATGTTCGCTGGCATAGAGTGCAGACGCGCCACTTTGTACTAAAGCGGGGGTGTTAGGCATCACGCGCACGATAGGAATTGCGCCATCGCCTAACCAACGGTTTAAATCGGCAACTCGAATCCCTGCCGCAATACTGATAAACAATGGGTTACGCTCAGGCAACGCGGTTGCAATGGTTTTTGCAACTTCAGCCATGATTTGAGGCTTTACGGCAAGCACAATAACGTCTGCGTCTTGAATCGCTTCTAAGTTATCGCTAAAGCATTGAATGGGAAAACGGCTAGCGAGCGAATGTGGATTAATATCTGAAACTCGTAAATTTTTCGCAGGCACGCCTGTTTGTAGCAACCCACCGATTAGGCTAGTTGCCATATTCCCGCCACCAATAAAACTAATGATTGATTCTTTCATGCAAGGGCTCTCCAAATCTCCATGAGTTGCGCTTGTTGTTCAGTTTGATGCGTAAACTATCGCGTTTAATCAGTTGTTGCAAGGGGATGCCCTTGTTAAGCAACGTCACTATAGGTCGATAACCGCGTGCTTTATTTCGACAGCTCACTCAGAGTGTCAGCGACCCTGTACAGGCGGATAAACCAGTACAGGTTGTCGTTTTTTCTAAAAAACTGTATCTGTTTTGTTTTCTAAGGCTTCACTATTGTTATGACAACATAATGAAATAACGTTTGTCATGAGGGAAACAAACATGTTTATCAGACAATCAATGAGGCTATTAGGTTTTTTATGGGCTTTCGTATTTTTATCGGGCTGTCAGGCGGAACAATCTGCACAGACAGAGCAACCATTTTACCCGATTAGTGTGGCTTATTGGGCAGCGCAAGATGTTTTCTTAGTGGGGAGCTATGCCGATGCATCTATCCAATTCGTCGAAGCTAATGGCACAAAACACAGACAATTCCAACCTGCATATAGTGACGGGCGACAACATGCATTACGGTTAAGTGTGGATAATACTCGACAGCGTTTGTGGGTCTTAGATCAAGACAATGTGAGCTTATATGCATTGAATAATCAGCAATTACTGCAAAAAATCGCTTTGCCAAGTCAAGCACAATGCCAACCGCCTTTAACAGCTTTAGTGCTAGACAATACGGGGGCTGCTTATTTAAGCGGGGTGAATTGCACACAAATTTATCGAGTTGACCCAAATAGTATGCAAGTGCTTGCATGGGGCAACGTTCCAAAGCCATTAAATGCCTTAATTTTAAATAAATCTGCACAATATTTATTTGGCATTGCGCATGATGGTAGCTTGTGGCGTATTGCCTTAGCGAATCCGCAAAACGTTATGACTGTTCAATTAAATAGCCCTTTACCAAAAGAACAAACTACTGTTTTAAATAGTAATTGGTTAATCTGGAATTTGGTTTCTGTCCAAGCCATGAGCTGGCAAGCGGGTTCTGTTTTATATTTATTACATGGCACAATGCCACAATTGGTTAAAGTGGAATTAACCCTAGATGAACACTATGCCAATGTTAAACCCTTAGCGCATACAGGATTTGATAGTTTAATGGCTGGCGTTTATCAAAACGGATTTGCCTATACCCCTCAAGCAGATACCCATGTCGCATGGTATCGTGATAACCCACCATTCTCCCCCGTTTGGGTGCGTAGAGTGGCAACAAATTAATACAGTTGTCACTTTAACTTTAGGCTAGTGCTTAAAAGCATTAGCCTTACCTTGTTCTTTCTAACCTGTTTGTCTCATTTCCTAAACGGTCATTTGAATATTTTATTTTTTCTATTCGCACAGCTTGACAAAAAAATACCTACAGCTAAAATTTGACTAAGAGTCAAAAAAAGAACAATCGTATTTTTTAATCAAATCGTCACCTTCATTCATTTCAGTGCCGTTGTACGGAGAAAAACCATGTTTATCAAAACTGTTTCATGGAAACCTGTTGTACTGCTTATCGGTTTTATTGGCATAGCAGGCTGTGATATTCAAGCAGAAGAAAAAGTAACAACAGCAGAAGAAATTCGCCCCGTACGAGCATTACAAGTACAGTTTCAACAAGTTGAAGAAATCAATGTTTATGCAGGCGAAGTGAAAGCCCGTTATGTCACTGATTTAGGGTTTCGCGTTTCAGGGAAGGTCGTTGAACGCAAAGTCGACGTTGGCGATAGCGTGAAAAAAGGACAATTATTAGCCCGTATAGACCCTACCGATTACAAATTAAATGTTTTAAGCAGTCGTGCAGAAGTCAATTCAGCTCAAGCCGATGTGACAAAAGCCCAAGCAGATTTAAAACGTTATCAAAGTCTGGTGGAAAAAGGCGTTGTCAGCCGTAATGACTATGATGCAATTGTGAATAAATACAACACCGCATCCGCCCGCTTAAAACAAGTCAAAGCAGGTTTAGAAGTCAACGAGAATCAAAGTAACTACACAGATTTATATGCAGATAGAGACGGTATTGTCATGCAAGTCTCTGCGGAAGCAGGGGAAGTTGTGAATGCAGGACAAAGCATTGTCAGCATTGCCCGTTTACAAGAAAAAGAAGTCGATATTAGTGTTCCTGAAAACCACTTAGCCCAATTAAAAGCAAATCCCACAATTAATATTGCCTTATGGGCTTATCCTAACAAGCAATGGCAAGGCACAATACGGGAAATTGCCCCGAATGCCGATGCAAGCACCAGAACCTATGCGGTACGTATCAGCATTATTGATGCCGATGACAGTATTCACTTAGGGATGACTGCGAATGTTGCTGTACAACGTCAAACGGATGAACAAGTCGTGTTATTACCGATTTCAGCCTTATATGCACAAGGGGAACAAGCCAGCGTTTGGGTGGTAGATTCACAAAATAATACGGTTAAGCAAATCCCTGTTAAATTAGGTGATTACCACAATAATCAAGTGCGTGTGATAGAAGGCTTAAGTGGTGGGCAATGGGTCGTGACTGCTGGAACACATAAGCTCTATGCAGGACAACGGGTTAAGTTATTAACGCTATAGTTTTCGTTGTAAAGTTGTACAGAAGTAAATTGTAGGTAGTTTGTTTGCGCTTAAAACTCCTGAGCAATTTTTTCCCGCAAGCCTAGTATCTGGGAATACGACGTATTAATGAGAGATAATACGTCGTTTTTTTTTGTATTGCCGCTTACGCTATTCTAGCCTGAGTTTTACGAGTTTCTTTTAAAAAAACAACAGCTTGTCTGAATCAGAATTAGCAGAATTAAAAAGCGTGATTCACCTGACTTTTTGGTTTAAGGGTTTTAAATCCTGTTAATCCTGAAAATCCTGATTCAGACAAGGTTTTAATCTTGTCTGGAGAATCCCGATGAAAAACAAGAGAATAATCTCTGCCAGTCCTTCAACCCTTTTCGCGTGTTCCGACAGACCTGTTAGGTTTTCAAAACCTAGCAGGTCTCTGTTTTATTTTATAAATATCGCCAAACTCAGGTTATTCTAGCCTTCCACAACAGCCTATATTATTACTGGAGTTGTCAAGCATGGCTTGCTATGCTGTTCCTCATGTAATTTTCCCAACAAACCTTTATCAACCTCTTGTAAAGCTCACTCAGGCAACACTATAAAAGGTAAAACAAACAACTGTTCGAGATAAATATCCATTATCAGATAACTCATCTAGTTGATTAACTTATTATTAACACATGATTGTCTGAATTATTAAAACCTTTCTCATTGCACTAAAGGAGTAGTCATCATGGACTTTGGTATTCGTCATAAAGTCGCTTTAGTCACAGGCGCGTCGACAGGTTTAGGATTTGCAACCGCGCAAGTATTACTACAAGAAGGGGCAAAAGTTGCTATTTGTGCACGTACCCCTGAAAAGGTTAAACAAGCCGTTGCTAAATTGGCAGAAACCACAGACCCCGCCAACATCGTTGGCATGGTAGCAGACTATACAAATCGACAAACCGTCGATACCTTATTCAGCCATGTACAAGAAAAATTAGGCATGGTCGATATCCTTGTCTGTAGTTCAGGCGGACCCGCCGTAGGGAATGCTTTAGCCTTTGAAACGACAGATTATTTAAACGCCATAGAAAATAACTTGCTTTCCATGATCGCATTATCCTCAAGGGTTTTGCCCAGTATGCAAAATCGTAAATGGGGACGCATTGTCTATATTACCTCATCCGCTGCTGTGCAACCGCTGCCAAATTTAGCCCTATCCAATGTCGCTCGTAGCGGACTCCATGCTTATGCGAAAAGCCTAGCGACAGAAGTCGCAAAAGATAATATAACCGTCAATTGTGTGATGCCTGGTCGGATTAATACCGATAGAATTATGAATTTAGTTCGTATTCGTGCCGAACAACATCAACGTCATTTAAATGAAGAAATGGCACGCGATTTTGAAGCCATTCCCGCAGGGCGTTACGGTCAACCGCAAGAATTAGCTAACTTGGTCGGCTTTCTCTGTTCAGATTGCGCTTCTTACATCACAGGCAGTGCCATTGCGGTAGATGGTGGCGCGATTGCGGGATTACGTTAAATACCAATAACATTGCAAACACACATAATTATTTGTTTTTACAATAGAAAAAACCATAAACCCCTATTTCACCAATAATACAAATCGTTTTTTTATCCTGTTCGCTAACTTTCACGATACACACGTACAATAATCACCCAATCGACTGCATCATCATTTAAAACAGGTCTTATGAATTACTTTATTCAACAACTCGTTGATGATTTAAAAGCTTTTTCTGTCGAGTTACTTGACCCTGGACTGCATACAGGTCAACAAATTTCTGCGGGATTAGGCACTGTTGCCAGTACGGCGGCATTACTCAAATCTATTGATTTTCTAACGGGATTAGTCCCCAAACTCGTCAACGAACTACGCACAACAGATGCAACCCGTAAAGTAAACGTGCATTACACACCCGTACCCAAATATGGCACTTTTTCCCCACGGGCGAGCGATTATCAACAAGATACCCAAAAACGCCTATTACCTGCGCGTTGGCTGACAACAGTCCCCATTGCTGAATTAGATATACGCCCCTTACGCTGGTTACTCTACCTATTAGAGCTACAACAATCCGCGTTAAAAAACCTAGAAACTCGTACCAATAAATACATCGATAATTCCCTACTCAGTCAAAAGGGTGATTCAGCTTATGCACAAAACGACCGCGCTACCTTACTCAGTATGCGTTCTCGCCTAACCGAAGCTGAAGTTAAATTAACCAGTGCCGCCACGCTTCTACTGCGCACGGTACAAATTCGCTTTATGCCCTCACCGAATTTACCCGCACCCTACCCACGGTCGGCATCATGGTTGCATTTAAGACGATACGCTCAACAATTGCTAGACCCCTCTGAATTTTTACCTGGTTTTTTATACAACTTACTGAATGGGGTGGTAGAAATGGCAGATACCCCCTATTTATATCAACGTTGGTGCGGGGTAAAACTGCTACAAATTTTTGAATCATTAGGCTGGCGATGCTATGACGACCCTGTTGGTGCTTTATTTCTAGGAGGAGAAATTCGCTTGATTAAAGCCGATGTGAGTATCAGCCTTTGGGTAGAACCCCGATTTGCGAAACGCACCCCCCATCGTAGCGGTTTTATCAATCGGACAGCATTAGAACTCCATCCCGATTACATGATAGTCACGCCAGGTCCAACAGGGGTAGATGCGTTTATTCTTGACCCAACCACCACCACAAACTATGAAATTCGCCACAGCAAATCCAGATATCTAAATAGTTTAGAAGCAATGGGGATGGCAAAAGTAGCGGGAAATCCTGTGGTACGTAATCCCTTGAGGGCATGGTCAGCATCCCCCATGCACACGCCCCACTGTGAATTAGATGATTCAGAAGGACGCACAGGGACAGTACCGATGCACCCATTAGACTGGTCTGAAATCCCATTAAAAGCATGGGTAAAAGACATTAATGACTATGCACTCGCTTGGGGACGTTTAAACGGACTGTCTGCATAGTAGATAAATAACAACTATCCTGTTATCACGCATACAATTAAACACTATAGTAAACGCACTATAAAACGATGCGAAGGACTGCCAGTCCTAAACTTAAATCACTTTGTGGTACGTTTACTACAATAACCGAACCATTGGACTATTATGCTATCAATCCGTCGTTTAAATACCAATGACAGCCAGTTCTGGACAGACTTAAAAGCCTTACTCGCATGGGAAAGTGTTGCCGATGAACAAATTACTCAAACAGTACGCGACATTATCCGCGATGTACGCAATCGTGGCGATAATGCCTTACTAGACTACACCAATCGATTTGATAGACGCACACTGCAAAACAGCGACGAGCTACGAGTTCCCGACACACGCCTACAACAATCCCTAGCAACCCTAGAAAAAAATCAACGCAAAGCCCTAGAAAAAGCAGCCGAACGAGTACGCGCCTATCATCAACGTCAACTACAAGACTCTTGGCACTATACCGAACCTGATGGCACAATATTAGGTCAACAAATCACCCCGTTAGACCGTGTCGGCATTTATGTACCCGGTGGCAAAGCTGCCTACCCCTCATCCGTTCTGATGAATGCCTTACCCGCCAAAGTTGCGGGAGTTAAAGAAATTATCATGGTCGTGCCTGCCCCTGATAACATCCTCAATAACATGGTATTAGCAGCAGCCGCTATTGCAGGCGTTGACAAAGTCTATAGCGTTGGCGGTGCGCAAGCCGTGGCAGCCTTAGCCTATGGCACAGAAAAAATTGCCAAAGTCGATAAAATTGTCGGACCTGGAAATATTTATGTCGCAACCGCAAAAAGCATGGTATTTGGTGCAGTCGGCATTGATATGATTGCAGGCCCCTCCGAAATTCTGGTTGTGTGTGATGGACAAACCGACCCCGATTGGATTGCCATGGACTTATTTTCACAAGCGGAACATGATGAACAAGCACAATCGATACTTGTTAGCCCTGATGCTGAGTTTTTAGAAGCCGTACAAAATAGTATCAACGTATTAGTTGAACAAATGCCCCGCGCGACCATTATCAGCACCTCTATGCAAAATCGTGGCGCGTTGATTCACGTCAAAGATTTAAACGAAGCCGCCGAAGTTGCAAACTTCATTGCCCCTGAACACTTAGAATTATCTGTTGCAGAACCACAAGAACTAGTGAAAAAAATCCGCCATGCGGGTGCTATTTTTATGGGACGCTACACTGCTGAAGCGTTAGGCGATTATTGCGCAGGCCCTAACCATGTATTGCCCACATCAGGCACGGCGCGTTTTTCCTCCCCGCTTGGGGTTTACGACTTTCAAAAACGTTCCTCTATCATCTTCTGTTCAGAAGAAGGGGCGCACCAACTCGGACAAATTGCGACAACCTTAGCCCAAGGCGAAGGACTCGCCGCACACGCCCGCTCGGCAGAATATCGAATTTTGCAAAATATGCTGGAAGGAAAAAAGTAAGTACAGGATTTTAATTTAAATTCAGCAAAATTTTTCCAATAAACAAGGGGTTTCTTCTATTATTTAGATTGTAGAAGAAACCCCTTGTTTTTTTGGTTGTACTATATATAACCTGAGTTCGGCGAGTTTCTTTTAAAAAGACAACAGCTTGTCTGGTGAATCCAGATGAAAAACAAGAGAGTAAGCTCTGTTAGTCCTTCAACCCTTTTCACGTGTTCCGACAGACCTGCTAGGTTTTGAAAACCTAGCAGCTCTCTGTTTTGTTTTATAAAACTCGCCGAACTCAAGTTAATAGCAAAAAAATAAAAAATTAAAAAGCATAATCAATCAATAAAGGCGCGTGGTCTGAAAAACGCTGAGTCGTATAAATCTCAGCCTGTTTAACATGAGCCTGCAAATTATCGCTAATAATCTGATAATCAATTCGCCAACCAACATTTTTTGCCCACGCCTGACCACGATTAGACCACCAAGTATATTGCTCTGCGGACGGATTCACCACACGAAAGGCATCGCTATAACCTGTTTCCGTTAATAATTTATCCATCCATGCCCGTTCTTCTGGCAAAAATCCCGAATTTTTAACATTACCTTTCCAATTTTTTAAATCAATCGGCTTATGCGCAATATTCCAGTCGCCACAAATTACAACATGTTGATATTTATTTCTAAGCTCCTGCAAATGTGGGAGAAAACGCGCCATAAAACTAAATTTTAACGCTTGGCGTTCCTCACCAGATGACCCTGAATGCATATACAAAGAAATCACGCATAAATCGCCAAACTGCGCCTGTAAATAACGCCCCTCACAATCAATATCCACCCAACCGATGCCCATTTGCAACGCATCAGGCTGACGACGCGCATATAATGCAACACCGCTATACCCTTTTTTCTCTGCCTCATGGTAATAACAATGATACGGTTGAGGATAAAATAAACTATCAGTTAATTGCGCCGATTGTGCTTTGATTTCCTGCAAACAAACAATATCAGCCTGTTGTAACGCCAGCCAATCAAAAAAACCTTTCTTTGCCGCAGAGCGGATACCATTCAAATTTAAAGTAATAATACGCATACAGTCATGATTGCCGAATGAGAACAAAACCCTAAAATAGGGAACATAAAACCCCGCATTACATCACCTCTTTTTTACGCTATCAAGCATTCATTAAACGACAAACTATGGATATTCGTACACAACAACGCCTAGACTTCTTAACTCAACATAACTGGCAATCCGCACAAATAACCGCCTTACCCTTTGATGCCTCATTTCGGCGTTATTTTCGTTTACAACGCGCTGACGACGAAAGCATCCTACTAATGGATGCCCCACCAGAGCGCGAAAATGTACGCCCCTTTATACAAATCGCCCAACACTTACAACATTTACAACTCAGTGCTCCCCGCATATTTGCGACAGATATCAATACAGGCTTTGTACTCCTAGAAGATTTTGGCGATGCCACCTTTACCCGTTTACTCAATCAAAGAGCCGACCCGTTACCGCTCTACTTATCCGCCGTTGACGCACTCATTGCTTTACACCAACACCCCCAAGCAACCGCTATCGACTTACCACCTTACGATATCGAACGGCTACTGACAGAAGCTGTTTTATTAGTTGATTGGCTATTACCCGTTATTACAGGCGTAGAAACGCCTAAAATAGCCCGCGACAGTTATCTACACTGTTGGCAAGACATCCTGACACAACTGCCCGCCATACCGACAACCCTTGTACTGCGCGACTATCACGTTGATAACCTCATGCAACTTACTGGACGTGACGGGGCAAAAGCCTGCGGATTACTAGATTTTCAAGATGGATTACTCGGCGCAAGTCCCTACGATTTAGTCTCCCTTTTAGAAGACGCACGGCGCGATGTGCCAGACACCCTGAGCGAAACACTACGCAACCATTACTATCAAGCCTTTCCACAACTAGACCGTGATGCTTTTGATACATGGTACACCGTGCTTGGTGTACAACGGCATTGCAAAGTGTTAGGTATTTTTGTGCGCCTGTTTAAACGAGATGGAAAAGCGCAATATTTACAACATTTACCGCGTTTACTGCGCTTATTAACACGGGGTTTATCCCATCCCGTTTTAGCACCATTAAAACAGTGGCTTATTCAACACAAAATTGAAGAAAATCTACTGACAAATCCAAATTTCCTTGCCTTATTACAACAAGGGAAACAAACATATACGCTTAACTAATTTAACCTGAGTTCCACAAGATTATTTTAAAAAATATAGTAAATGCACTATAAAACGATGCGAAGGACTGGCAGTCCTAGATTTTGAGTTCGGCGAGTTTCTTTTAAAAAGACAACAGCTTGTCTGATGAATCACGATGAAAAACAAGAGAGTAGTCTCTGCCAGTCCTTCAAACCTTTTCGCCTGTTCCGACAGACCTACTAGGTTTTTAAAACCTAGCAGGTCTCTGTTTTATTTTATAAAACTCGCCGAACTCAGGTTATTAGAAATTTATTGCCTTGTCTTAATGGCTTTTAATATTGTTTTTCTATGAGTTTGTTACCATGTCGTCAATTGTTTTGATTCGTACTATTCACAACATTGTTAGGGTATTTATATGGAAACAGAACGTCATACGACTGAGTTAAAAGCGATTCCTGTCTGGGACTTGCCTGTGCGCTTGTTTCACTGGGTTTTAGTGTTATTAATTATTGGGTTATGGGTAACAGCTGAGGAAGATATTTATTATAATATGACCTTGCATACTTATTTTGGTTATAGCGTGCTGGCATTGGTGCTATTTCGCATTGTATGGGGGTTTGTTGGCAGTAAACATGCGCGTTTCAGTGATTTTATTTATGGTATTTCCGCAACGCTGGATTATTTAAAACACTTACCCAGTCGCCAAGCAAGTCCTTATGTGGGACATAATCCTGTGGGTGGGTGGTCTGTGATTTTATTGTTGTGCGCACTCTTAGTGCAAACAGGAACAGGCTTATTTGCGGATGATGATATTTTTACGACGGGTGCATTTGCGAAATTCGTTTCTAGTGATACCCGTGGCTTATTAACCGCTATTCATGAAATTAATTTTAATATTTTGATGTTATTGGTGGTTTTACATGTTGCGGCAATTGTTTTTTATCGAGTTTACAAACGGGTAAACCTTGTTAAACCCATGATTATCGGTACAAAGCTGGTTGAGCCTGAACAAGCAAGCGTGGCAAAGAAATTTGCAAGCACTTGGTTAGCTTTGGTTTTAATGGCAGTTATTGGTGCGGGGGTTTACTGGGCAGTATTTATTTTTGCGAAGTAACATAAACGTCGTAGGGGGAAATTTGTTTTCCCCTTATTCAGCGTTTCATTACTTTTTTAAGACAAGCACATAAAAAAATCGCGCTAAACATAGATAGTCAGCCTACCTACATTTAGCGCAAATCTCCATGCATTACAAACGCGGTACAAAAGTCTTGTAGAAACGGGCACTACAAAACAAAATTCAGGAAAAAGCACGTTTTTTTGTGTATCTGCTTAATTGGCATATTCAATGCTTATTTTCGGATAAGCAGGATGCTGTCAGTAGATAATTTGTCTGCACTGATTGCATGACAAGGATAATATTCACTACAATAGTAGGCTTTCCCTTATGTTCTATAAGGGTTATTAAACGCTTACCCTGTGAAATCGTAGAGAATAGTTATATTTACTACTTTTTATCGTACTACAGCATTTTTTGTTGAGGTAAATAATAATCGCTCAAGAAATACTCGACAAACGATTGTTTCTCAACCACCCGTTGAATTTTTTTCATCTTAAAGACCATTATGCGCCGTTTACCGCCTTTAAATTCTATTCGTGCTTTTGAAGCCGCCGCCCGCCATCTCAGTTTTAATACGGCTGCTGATGAGCTGAATGTCACCCCTTCCGCTATTAGTCATCAAATTCGATTATTGGAAGATTTTTTAGGCGTTAAATTATTCCGCCGTTTAAATCGTCAAGTTGTATTAACGCCTGAAGGACAAACTTATTTACCGACTGTTAGTGCTGTTTTTGAGCAGTTACACGCCGCAACAGACCGTATTGCGTCTAATCGGACAACGGGGCCTTTAAACATGAGTGTAACGCCTTCGTTTGCAATTCGGTGGTTAGTACCGCGTTTAACGCGATTTCAAATTGCCTATCCTGAAATTGAAGTGCGTTTAGTCACTGCTGTAGAGTTCGTCGATTTTTCCCGCTCGGATATTGATTTGATGATTCATTTTGAGCGTAATACGGAGCAGATGGATTTATGTTATTACCCGTTAATGGCTGAGGAACTTGTCCCCGTTTGTAGTCCTGAGTATCAAAAGAATCTGCCTTTACGGCAGTTAAACGATTTACAACAGGCAACGTTATTACAGGTCTCTGTGCGGATTGATGATTGGCGATTGTGGTTAAATGCGGCAGATGTTGACGTGGGCGACCCACAACGCGGCCCTAAATTTAATACGATTTCGTTGGCATTAGAGGCGGCAATTGCAGGTTTAGGGGTTGCGATTACTGACCGTAAATTAGTCACGCATGATTTAAACGCCGGTAAATTGATTATTCCGTTTGAGATTCAATTGCCGAATGTGTATTACTATTACATGGCGTATCCTAAAGATTATGAAAATAATGTAAAAATTATCGCTTTTCGGGATTGGCTACTGGCAGAAGTGGCAGCCGTGGAGGATGCATCAACATTGACGGTGATGAGTTAAATTTTTTTTAAAACCAGTAGGGTAATGTCATCAAATACTCGATGTTGTCCGATATGTTTACGGACATCTTTAATCACTGCGCTACGAATATCGTTTGCAGAACCTTGCCAGTGTTCGCTAATAGTTTGGCATAAACGTTCTAAGCCATATTGTTCTTTTTCGTGATTTTCTGCTTCTGTAATTCCATCGGTGTATAGCACAACGACATCCCCTGTATATAAGGTTACTTGCGTTTGTGCGACATAATTTGCGATATTTTCTTCTAATCCGATGGGAAATCCTAAGTCGATAGTATCTATTCGTTCGATACCACCGCCTGCTCGAACAACAATCATTTCTTCATGTTGCCCACTGAGAAAGAGCTTACCTGCTTGATAATCAACTAATGCCAGCGTCAGATTTTTATCTGAATTCATCCGTTGAATATTGTGGTAAATAGTTCGATTTAGGGTATCTAAAAATTTAACGGGGTCACTTTCTTGATGGTTGAGTAGCGTGCAAACAGCGGTTTGTACCATTAACATTAAGACGCTACTTTCTAAGCCGTGTCCTGTCACATCGCCAATTGCGCAAACAACTCGTTCATTATGTTTGAGAACGTCGTAATAGTCTCCGCCTACTTCTGCCGCAGGTTCCATAAATCCTGCAATGTCTAATCCTGTGACTGCTTGTAATTCATGTTCTTTGGGTAAGAGCATTTGCTGTAATTGACGGGTAACTGCAAGCTCTGTCCCCATACGGTGATTGTCTGCTTGTAATAAGTCGTTTAATACGGAGATTTCGCGGAAGGCTTGGGCAAGACGAGATTCTTGTTGATTAATGCGTTTTACAACAAACCACATGATAAGACTTGATAATACAAGCGCAATACAGCCTAGTATCAGCATTTGTATGAGGGTTGCGTGATAGGCGTGGCTTGCTTCCTCTGCTGATTTTTTAGCTTCAAGTTCGCGGGCGGTGCGGATAGTTTGCAATTCATCCATGACTTGATTGCTCATAGATTGCGCTTGTAAAACGAGCAGACGGGCTTTGTCGGATGAGCCTATTCGTGATAATTCAACGACTTGATTAAGAATCGTTTGCCCTTTTTCTAATAGGTTTTTTTGTGAGTCTAGCAATTGTCTTTCAAGTGGGGAAATATCCAGTTGATAAAGTTGCGTTTTTGCCTCAATAAATAGCCCAGCATACGCGCTGTAACGTTCCCATTCTGCTTCTATCTCAAAAGGGTCTGTTAAGTTTGTAATGGTATGAACGCTTAACATTCGCTCTCGCACCATATCGCGCATTTGTGTGATTAATTGGGATTTAACATTGTTATTTCTCACTAATTTTTCTAGCTCTGTATTTAAAGCGGTTAGGTTTTTAATACCGATTAAGGTTGCAAGGCTTAAAATCAATAGAACACCCATAAATCCTAAAAGCACAAGTGCTGCCTGTCTGCGAGAAAGTACGTTATGGTGTGTCATGAGCGTCTATATATAATGAATTAGGGTGTATGCATGGATAGGGAGATAGGGTTAACTCACCTTTTTTTGATAAGGTTATATCAATATTTAATTATTATAAATAAAACGAATACCTTTATAGATTTTTTTAATAGTTTTTTTCTATGGTTTCAACCCGTTGTGTGGGTATATTTTGACCATTCACATTTAACCTATTATTTTTCCAAGTAATCTCTGTTTTATACTGTTGATTTGTTTGTGTCGCAATTAATAAACCTTGTTTTTCCCAATGTTGCAAGCGTGCTTCGATTATCGTAGCGGATACTGCCTCTGGTGTTAGCCAATAGTATGTGATTGTTTGTATTAGTTTATTTAAAAATGGTTTAGGGGCTTCTAATGAGAATTCATAGATAAAGTTTGTGGGGAGTGTGTTTAGGGTGAAAATGGATACAGAAGGTAAGTTATCTATATGAACCTTCAATTGCGCATTCACCGTGCCTGCATCAGTCAGTGCGCTTAGTTCGCTAATATTGACAGTAGGATTATGTTTTAAAAGTGGAATTCCATCTCTCATCATTATTCCCAAAAGCCAAAAATTCAGTTGTGTTGGCGAGGTAAATTGTAAATTTTGTAATTGATTTAGTTGAACAATAATATTTTGCAAACTTTCTTTATGTATTTGATTTAAATCTAAAACAATTTTTACATTTTGATAGTTATGCGTGTTTAATTGTAATTGTTTGCTGGTTATCAAAAATTGTAGATTTAAGTAGGTATCATTCGGTACATTATAACTATTGATAGTTAATTCACTTAGTTGAATTTTTCCTATGAATGGATTAGTTAGCGTTAATGTGCCAATTTGTAAATGACCATGTCCTAGTAATAGATGGGCAATGCTTTCTTCTACTGTTGCTTGTAATTGTAAGTCTTGGATTGTTAATTCGCCTAACTTGGATTGGCTGTGTAATGCGGGTAATTTCAAGGTTGTACTGGCAAGATGTCCCGTTTGGCTTAAATTAACTTCACCTGTTAGCCCTTGCCATTGCATTGCATTATCTGCTTGTTGCAAGCGTAATCGTTCCATGTTCAACGTATTGTTGACATCACCATTGGCTTGTAATTCGGTACGAATAAAAAACGGGCTTGCTTGTCCTGTGAGTTGATTAGGTGGGGTATTATTGGATAAATCTGCTTGAATATAGGTATAAATTACGGCGGGTTTTAGCGGTAAAAATCCATGTTCGATTTGATGTGTTAGCGTAATTGTTTGTACTGTGTCGTTTGCTTCGCGTAGTAATAATGTTGATTCAGCCGTTGAATTTAACCAACCGCGTTGGTAATTGCTGTTGACGATTTTTAAATTATCAGGCAATTGCATTGAAATGAGCGTAAATTGCTCTTCAGCTTTAATTCCTGTGATATAAGGGATTAAGCCACTGATTATCAGTAGAAAAATACTGAATATTAAGAAAATACGGGGCTTTTTCATCATGAGAATGGTTCATGTGTAAAGGTAATAATTTTTAAGTTTATTAAAAGATTAAGGCTTTATCAAAAAATATAGTAAACGTACCATAAAGTGATTTAAATTTAGGACTGGCAGTCCTGTGAAGACTGCCAGTCCTCCGCGCTGTTTTATAGTGCGTTTAGTTGGCTGTTTTATAGTATAAAACCTGATAGATGAAGCTCTATCAGGTTTTTTTTAAGGATAATACGGCTAAGAGAGGGATTAGGTCGGTAAGTAGAAATTGAAAATTGTGCCTTCTTGTTCAGCTTTTTCAATATCAATATCAACCCGTCCGCCCATTAGTCGCCATAAATGTGCGCTGATGAGTAAACCCATCCGAATGCCTTTTTCAGAGGTTGCCGTTTCGGCACGCGCAAGACGCTCAAGGAAGCGGTCACGTTGTTCAACTGTCATGAGGCTCTTAAGGTGGGACTTAATCGCAAAGTGCAAGCCGATTTTGCCTTCATGTAAGGCTTCACGTCGTACAGAAAAGGTAATCTGACTACTTTCACTTAAATCAGACATATGATTTAACAGGTTGATTAAAATCTGATGCAAACGTGTGGAGTCAACTTTGATAGTGCCAATATTTTCAGGACAATCGATGGTCAACTGGTTATTGTTTTTCTTCATCAATGGCCCTGCAATATTTGCAACTTCTTGCATCACTTCTACAACGTTGTATAAACCAATATGTAGTTCAATTTTACCCGATTTGATTTTTGATAAGTCTAAAATCCCTTCACTTAACGACAGCAAGTATTTGGCTGAGGTATGAATTTTATCAATATCTTGGGTAATAAGGGGGTTGTCTAAATCGTCTGCATCTTCTGTGAGCAATTCACTGTAGCCGATAATGGCATTTAACGGTGTGCGCAGTTGATGGCTCATATTTGCTAGGAAGCTAGATTGCGATTGATTCGCCGCTTCGGCTAATTCTGCTAAACGATACGCGCGATGAATAAAGGCGTAGAAATATCCTGCAAATAGACTCGTAATTAATAAGCCTAAACATAAGACACCTAACGCTTGCCAACCTTCGCCAGTTACTAAGTTATAACCTGGAGAAGGGGTGCAAACAACTTCCCAGTGTTGTCCTGCACTGGTAAAGCGGCTAGTCACTTGGAAAGCGGGTGGGGCTTCGCTAAATAATTCTTCTTCGGTTAAACGGTTTAAAATATCGTCTTCAATATCACCTGGGTAGTAGTATAAAAACTGTGGCGAGTTGGCATCTGTTACTTGGAAAACGCGAATATCAACGGGGCGTGGTTCTAAATAACTCGCCATTTCAATGTCTAAAATATCGCCCAGTTGGTAAATGCCAACAACAAAGCCTTGTAAGGCTTCACGTCGTTTTTCAATACTATCAATAACAATATCTTGTCTATAAATGGGTAAAAAGATAGCTAATCCATATAAGTTAGAATCATCCACAAATAACATATCAGGAATGGCTTGAATTTCTCCTGTATCTCGCACAGTCTGTAATACTTTTTCAACTTTTGGATAACTGGCGATGTCAAACCCTAATCCATTCAAATTGCGACGCTTAGGCTCAATATATAAGAAGGGATAATATTCTGGACGTGTTAATGCGGGCACTAACTGGCTTTTTTCAGTGACTTCTACCGTATCATATTGAACAATACGGTAATTAGGTTGATATTGACGTGCTTGTTGTTCAAAATCTGTTTTGCCTTCTGTGGCAACACGAGGAATCCATGTGACCGCTTTTAAGGCGGGTTGTTGCGCTAGAACACTTTGTGAAAAGCGGTTAAAGGTTGTGGTGTCAATATTATTACCATTTGCCCGAAACAGGTTTTGAAAGGTTTGCAACACTTTCCAATGTAAGGCAAACGCCCGTTCAATGGCTAATGCGCGGTCTTCGGCGGGTTTTGTAAACTCACTTTGAATCTTGCGTTGTTCCCATTCCAGTGTGATGTAGTACATAACAACAGACAACACTATCCCTATACTCAGGGTTAAAATAACGGGCATGTAACGTTGCCATATCAACAAACTGGTATTTATTAATTTTTTCTGTAATTCCATGAGAAGGCTCCAAATCAGTACGTATTGTTCTATTGTTTTCTTGTCGTTATTCTCAAGGTTGGGCAAGATTTGTACCAAATGATGAGATATTAAATAGATATTCCGCTTTTTGCTTATCGGGTTTAGTAGTCTATCTTATTTTACTACGAGAATCTGGAAACAAATCGCTACAATTTATTTTATTCTTTTCCCCTGTATAGCCAAAATTTTGACAAACTGTCATGAACTGAGAATTTTTTAACGGATAGCAATTAAGGCTAGCTTAATAACGAATTATGAATGGTTGAGTAGTTTTTAACTATCTAATTTATTTTAAATATTTCTAGTAATGTTTTATTCTGGTGTGGCACACTTTATAAATATCAATCAGCATATTTCTTCACTTAATCTGTTTGTATAACAATTCTGACTGTATTAAATATCTGTCGTGATATAGTAACCCACAGTATGACAAGCCTACCGCATCAACAGTTAAAGTGTTTGATAGCATCACTCAGGACTTGCATTGTTCCCTACCGCCAAAACTGTAATTATTCACTGCCTCAGTGCCTAAAGGGTATTGAAATGATGGTCATTCGCGTTTGTACTCCACTCATTTTTGCTTGTATTTATCTTCTATTATTTGTTTTACAACCTGTTGAAGCGGGCGAACATGCCGCAACAACCATGCAAACAACTGCCACAAAATCCACACGTGCTGTTGTACAACCTAAAGCGGTTACTGCATCTCCGACTCATCCTAAAATCGGTATTGCACTGTCAGGCGGAGGTGCACGCGGTATGGCGCATATTGGCGTATTAAAAGCGTTAGAAGAACTACATGTTCCCATTGATTATATTGCAGGCACTAGTATGGGTAGCGTGGTCGGCGGGTTATACGCGAGTGGTCTGAGCACTGAAGATTTAACAAAAGCCGCTTTCGATATCGATTGGGCGGGCATGTTTCGCAGTGAACCCGATAGGGAACAACTCACTTATCGAGAAAAACAAAATCAACGCCGATTATTTAGTTTAGAGGCTGGTGTTAGCGAGCAAGGCTTATCCGTTCCGAGTGGTTTTATTGGTGCGCAAGATTTATTTCTTAACTTACGCTATATGACACAAGACCTCTATGTCGATAGCTTTGACCAGTTACCTATCCCTTTTAAAGCAGTCGCTACCGATTTAAATTCTGGCGAAGCCGTTTTATTAGAAAAAGGCGATTTAGCCCTTGCTTTGCGTGCCTCAATGGCGGTGCCGTTTGCGTTTTCACCTGTAGAAATTGATGGCAAAGTGCTGGTTGATGGCGGAATTTTAGACAATATTCCTACAGATGTTGTCAAACAAATGGGGGCAAATTTAGTCATTGCCATCAATATTGAAACCCCGCTTGAAAAAATTGAAGCCAATAGCTCCTATTTAACGGTTGCAAAACAATCGCTCTATGTCTCCCTGATTCAAAATAGTCGTAAAGCCATGAAAGATGCAGACATGGTGATTATTCCTGATATCGATGAATACAGTTCAACCGATTTTAATAAAGCAGCAGGATTGATTGAGAAAGGCTACGAAGCGACAATGAAAAAACGCGATTTACTCGCCGTATTCGCCTTAAGCCCTGAAGAATATGCAGAATATAAAGCCAAACTTCGCAGTAAAGCCACTTACTTTAAACCTTTTCATAATAATGCTGTTATTCCTGTAGAAGTCAGTTTTTCAGGTAATCAACGCACTAGCAGTAAAATTTTAATAGCGAAAGCGGAACATTTAGTTGGCAAACCCATTTCAAAAGAAGATATAGAACATGTCACCCGTCGCATTATGTCCCTCAATGAATTTGAACAAGTTTCTTATAAAATTGAAAAAACGACCGATGGTCATGACAAAATTAATTTTGAAGTGAAAGAAAAAAGTTGGGGCTCAGATTATCTCCGTTTCGGTTTTAACGCTTCTACAACCTTCGATGATAAATCCGACTTTAACCTACTGGTTCGTCATGAACGACTTAATATGAATGCGTTAGGCGGTGAATGGATTAACGAACTAACTGCAGGCACAAATTACAGCTTTAAAACCCAACTCTATCAACCCTTAGACTATAAACAACGCTTTTTCGTTGAACCTTATGCTGGTTGGCTACGCACTTTTCCCTCGATTTTTAGGAATAAACAAGGCATTGGAGAATATGACATCAACGGCTTAGAGTTTGGCGGCAATGTGGGCGTGAATATCAGCAATGTCGCGGTTATCAAATTAGGAATACAACATGACCAACTTTCCTACGATGTCCGCTTAGGCAAGGCTGAAGAATTACCCACAGGCAATTTTAACCGCACAGGGGTTGTGCTAGACATGGGCTATGATGATTTAGATGACCGTATTTTCTCCCTACGTGGGACAAAAGTGCGAATTATTGGGCATCAATATGAAGACTCTTTAGGCTCTGATGCGGATTATCAAACCCTCTCCGTTTACTTCCGCCAACACCTCCCCATGGGCGACCAAGCCACACTGATGGCAGATATAAACTTTGATTCAACCTTAAATTCTAACGCGCCTGCTTATGAAAGCTTTAGCGCGGGCGGAATTAATTTACTTGCAGGCTATCCAGAAGGCGATATCGGTGGACAACACGCCTTAGTCCTAAAAGTGGGAGGACTCTTCAAATTTAAATCATTACAACAATATATCCCTGGAGATGTTCGCTTATTAACCTCACTCCACGCAGGCAACGCATGGGACAGATTAGAAGATGTTCAAGTGAATGATTTACTTTTTGGTGGATTGGGCGCAGTTGTTTGGGATAGCCCGCTAGGCATGGTTTTACTCGGAACAGGTTACACTGAAGCAGGCAGTATGCGCTTCCTGCTCTCACTGGGAAACCTGTTTTAACACGGTTTATTTAAACAGATGAACGGGGTAGCCTTATGACGGAACTTGAAAATGTTTTTAAAAACAATGAAAAGTGGATAGCCGAAAAACTATCAATCGACCCTGATTACTTCAACCGATTATCACAAGGGCAAACCCCTGAAATTCTTTATATTGGTTGCTCTGACAGTCGAGTGACTGCGGAAGAACTGATGGGTGTTCAACCAGGTGAAGTATTTGTACATCGCAATATTGCCAACATGGTGATTAGTATTGATTTAAACATCATGTCTGTCCTTAACTACGCGATTAAACACCTGAAAGTAAAATATGTCGTTGTCTGTGGACACTACTGCTGTGGCGGGGTCAAAGCCGCCATGCAATCGCAAGACTTAGGGATTTTAAACCCATGGCTTAGAAATATCCGCGATGTTTACCGACTACACAAAAAAGAATTAAACGCTATTACTGACGAAAACCAACGTTACAACCGATTAATTGAACTCAACGTTCAAGAACAATGTATCAACCTCATTAAAACCGCTGCTGTACAACAAGCCTATAAAGAAAGAGGCTTAACCGTACATGGTTGGGTTTTTGACATTTATACGGGAAAACTGATTGATTTAAAAATAGATTTCAAAAAAATCTTAAAAGACATTATGGAAATCTACGATTTAGGTATCAAATAATCCTTAATATTCGCCAATTCCCCCAATATCAGGAGTTTCACCGATGACAACGGAACAACCTTTTTCAATAACAGCCCTAGAATTAGGACCGATGGAAAATTTTATTTACCTCATCCGTGACCACGCCACTAACCGCGCCGCTGTCGTCGACCCTGCTTGGGACGTGCCTGCCATTATCGCTGCTGCACAAGCCCAACAAATCCAAATTACCGATGTTTTACTGACCCACAGCCATCAAGACCATATCAACGGCTTAAATGCATTATTAAAAGTCTATGACGCACAAATTCACTTACTCAAACCTGAAGCACAATTTTGGGGCAATTATTTAGACTTACCGACATTGCATCACGGTGGCGATGTGATCCAACTGGGAAAAACTGATATAGACGTTTGGCACACACCAGGGCATACACCCGGCTCAGCCTGTTACCACTTAGGTGGAAATATTATTACAGGGGATACCCTATTTGTTTTCGGCTGTGGACGTTGCGACTTAAAAGGCGGTAATCCAGAACAAATGTTTCATACCCTTAAACACATGGGCAGTGCCTTATCAGCAGATACCGTTATCCACCCCGGACATAACTACGCCCAAAAAACCACGACGACTATCGCAGAACAACTCGCGGGCAACCCCTTCATGCACTTTGATAAAGTCAATGATTTTGTTGAATATCGAATGCACATCCATGACAAAATCCGCGATGCGCCCTATATGGCAGTGCCAAAGGCTTAACGACAACTATAAATTGATTATCTGAATCAGGATTTTCAGGATTAAACGCTTAACTTGTGAGTCCCGATTCAGACAAATTAACCACTAAACCTGCTTTAAACCCGTCAAATACCGCTTAAAATTCTCCACATAATGCGTGGCAGACTTCTGCAAGCCGAGAACTTCCGCATCAGTCACCATCCGTTTTACCTGTGCAGGACTCCCAACCACCAGCGAATTATCAGGAATCACTTTTCCCTCAGCTACTAACGCATTTGCCCCAATAATACAATTTTTCCCAATCTTCGCATTGTTCAAAATGACTGCATTAATTCCAATCAAACTATTATCACCTATCGTACAACCATGTAACATCGCCAAATGCCCCACCGTCACACCTTTCCCAATCGTTAGCGGGACACCTTTATCCGTATGCAATACAGATCCATCCTGAATATTCGTATCTTCACCAATCACAATTGGCTCATTATCGCCACGAATAACCACGTTAAACCAAATACTCACCTGATTATGCAACACCACCGAACCGATAACCGTCGCATTTCCCGCAATAAAATGACTATCCCCCACTAACTGCACTTTCCGCTCATCTAACTGATACAGCATTATTTCCTCCTACAAACAAAAATGTTGAATCATTTGCTTTAAAATTCTAAGCATCGGCTGAATACGCTCAATCCCTAAATACTCATCAGGTTGATGCGCCTGCTCAATATCCCCCGCGCCTAAAATAATCGTTTCCATGCCCAACTGTTGCAAATAAGGAGCTTCCGTTCCAAACGCAACACCCACCGCGCTATGCTGTGTCAACTGCTCCGTTAAACGCACAATCTCAGCCGTTGCAGGCGTTTCCATTGCCTCAATCCCCTCAAACAACGCCCTAAAACTCACCTGCAAACCACTATCCGCCAACACCGCCCGCACACGTGCATGTAACTCTGCCCGCAACTCCTCAATTTTCATCATCGGCAAGGGACGCAAATCGATATGCAACTCACATTCAGCACAAATCCGATTTGGATTATCCCCGCCATGAATATGTCCTAAATTCAACGTTGGCACAGGCACAAGAAAGTGCGCATTTTGATAAGTTGCCTGCAAAGACTCACGCCAACGCAACAATTCGCTTAATACCCGATACATCCCTTCTAACGCATTATTGCCCAAAGCAGGATTACTCGAATGTCCTGACGCACCCACTAAACGAATTGCCTCCATAAAAATACCCTTATGCAAGCGCACAGGACGCAAACCTGTAGGCTCACCAATCAACGCATAACGCGCTTTCGGATACCCCAATTTAGCCAAAGCCCGCGCCCCCGCCATTGTCGACTCCTCATCAGCCGTTGCAAGCAAAATTAGCGGCTGTTTCAACTGCTTAATCGCCAACTCCTCCACCGCCTGCAAAGCAAGGGCAAAAAACGCCTTCATATCACTCGTGCCTAAGCCATACCAACGATTATCTTTCTCCTGCAACTGAAAAGGGTCAGTTTGCCAACGCCCCAAATCAAACGGCACGGTATCCGTATGCCCTGCCAGAACCAACCCACCCGCACCAGTGCCGAAGGTTGCGACTAAATTATACTTTTCCTGTGCAGGATTCACGGGCAAAACTTCACAACGAAATCCTAAATGCGTACACCAATCTGCTAACAACTCAATAACAGCACGATTACTCTGGTCAAATTGCGGACTTGCAGAGCTTACAGACGGCAAAGCAATTAATTGATGCGTGAGAGAAAAAAGAGAAGGGAGCTTGAATGACATGAGAACCTTGAAAACGGTAAAAAATAGACCAATAGTGCATGATTGTTTACACTGTTGATTGTGGCGGAAGCCACCCATTGAAACAAGTTTTTATCTCGGATTTTCCATTCACTTGCAAAGGATTCACACATGGAACATAAATTACCCGAACTTCCCTACGCAATGGACGCGCTTGCCCCCCATATTTCTAAGGAAACATTAGAATTTCATTACGGCAAACATCATCAAACCTACGTCACCAATTTAAACAATCTGATTCGTGGCACTGAGTTTGAAAACGCAAGCCTTGAAGATATCGTCAAAAAATCCTCAGGCGGGGTATTTAATAACGCCGCTCAAGTGTGGAATCACACATTTTACTGGCATTGCTTAAGCCCTAAAGGTGGCAATGAGCCAACGGGTAAACTTGCTGAAGCGATTAATAAAAACTTCAATTCTTTCACCGAGTTTAAAGAAAAATTCACCCAAACCGCGATTACAACCTTTGGTTCTGGTTGGGCGTGGTTAGTACAAAAAGCTGACGGCAGTTTAGCCCTTGTCAGCACCAGCAATGCCGCAACCCCTTTAACAACAGGCGACACCCCTTTATTAACCTGTGACGTATGGGAACATGCTTATTATGTGGACTACCGCAATGCACGTCCTAAATACGTTGAATCCTTCTGGAATCTCGTTAACTGGGAATTTGTAGCGGGTAACTTGAAATAAGTGAAATATTTCGCGGTTTATTAAATTTTTTATCAAATCGCGGTATATAAAAAAGCCTTTAGGTCTATCAAACACCTAAAGGCTTTTTTTATAACGCTTGTTTATAAAAGTTTTTTCCTAACTCTCTATTTTTGCATCACATCGTTGTAGTTCGATATAAATTACTTTGCCGTGTTTAAGTAACCACTGTTTAAATAATGGACAACGTAATTGCCAGCCTGTTGTTGTTTCTATAATAAAACCATGTAAGGCTAATTTATCAATTACAATAATATCATCAGGTTGCTCACCTGCTAATAATTGGAAAACGGTTTGATGACAAGTATGCTCTGTACAAAAATCTGTCCAAAAGCATTGAATAGGATAGTTTTCCCGCTCATTAACCAACTCTTGTAAAACCATTTCTACATCATTGCGGTTCATCTCGCGTCGATTAGTTTTATTCGCAAGGTCAACCAATTCTTTACACGCACGTTGTAATAAAGCGGGATGCCCTTGGGTTTGCTCAAATAATAAATCGGTAGCTTCTTCAGTGTATTGTAAAGGTACAGGTTCTGTGATGAGTTTAATACTGGTTTTTTTATCAAAGTAATCAACAGATAAGCGTTTAGTTTGTACAAAAAACTGCGCCCAATTTGGTTGATATAATTCTGAAAGCAACGCCGCACCCGAAAATAAGAAAATCACTTTATCTTGTGCTTGAGAAAAAGCTCGCATTGCGCTGAGTAATTCATCTGCTTGTTCAGGCTGTTTTTTTAATTTCTTATGCAAAGATTCATATTCATCTAAAGCAAGAATAATCTTTGTGCCACGAATCTCACTTGCAGCAACAAGCGCACTTTTTAATTTATTAAACGCTTCCACCCAATTTTTTGAGGGATGCCATTCAGGGAAATCAGAAAGTTTTAATTGTGTAACCGCTTGTTGATATAAATCCTGAAAAATCGCAACGACACCCGCATTAAAATTGCCGTCTTGGCAATCTATTTTAATCAAGGTAAAACCACTGCCGAGCATTTTCGGTAAAAAGTTTAATAAACTGGTTTTACCAACGCGACGTTGACCTTGTAATAAAAATAAGGGCAATGTCGCAGATGTATTAATGGTATAAGCAAGCGTTTCTTTAATATCATTCCGTTGCATAAAAATCGTTTTATCGTTTTCACTGTCTAACAATAAAGGCGTGCCTTCGCGGTAACAGTTGCGGGCAATGGGTTCTGCTTTTTGGGCTTCCAGCTCATCATTAGCGAGTTGTTGCGCAATGCGTTGATTTAACAAACTCAGTGCCTCGTTATAATAATGATTCCAGTCTCTTGATTCTCTTGCTGTTTGTGCGCTAAATTCATCAAATAATTGTTTAAACCGTTTTAGATGTAGCAGTTTTAAACTAATTGAGGTTTCTTGTTTATAGGTAATTAACTGTTTTTCTAATTGTTCTAAAGATTGCAACCAGTTATCTGATGGTTGATAGTTTGCTTGTTCAGTGGGAATTTTCGGTATGTTAAAAGTAGTTTCAGGAAAGTCCTTCTTTAACCAATAGCCTGTAGTGGTTGTATGGGTTAATTGTGCAACTAAACGACGTTGTAACGGGCGTGATGTTAATAAAAAATCGATAAATTCAGTGCCTAATATTGGATTTTTTTGCGCAACAGTTAGTAATTGTATATCCATTGCAGGCAAGGGAAAAAAGATAACTGCATCATGTATATAAGGGTTATCCGTCAGTGTGACTTGTTGCCGTGCGAATAATAAGTAATAAAGAAAAAATGGAATTCGTGGAAAAAAAATATAAAAACTGATGATAAATGCCAAGCCTCCTGCCAAGCCTCCTGCCAAGCCTCCTGCCAAGCCTACTGCCAAGCCGAATGCCAAGCCTACTGCCAAGCCGAATGCCAAGCCTACTGCCAAGCCTCCTGCCAAGCCTCCTGCCAAGCCTCCTGCCAAGCCTACTGCCAAGCCTACTGCCAAGCCTACTGCCAAGCCTACTGCCAAGCCTACTGCCAAGCCTACTGCCAAGCCTACTGCCAAGCCTCCTGCCAAGCCTACTGCCAAGCCTCCTGCCAAGCCTCCTGCTAAGCCTACTGCCAAGCCTCCTGCCAAGCCGAATGCCAAGCCTCCTGCCAAGCCTCCTGCCAAGCCGAATGCCAAGCCTCCTACATAATTACCAAATAAAGAAAAAATAAATGTCAATAAAAACCAAAGAACACCCTCTTTAAATAAAGCACTGATAAAACGTTGTAATATATGACCTGCATGCTCACCAATACTAAACAACGTCATTAATAGCCCTCCTACCACACTATTTTTAAGTATTGAAAATAGCCATGCGCTATTTATCTGGGCTGGTGATAGATTGATAAAAGGACGTAATGCCAGTAACTGTAAGCGTTCTATACTTTCTGCTTTTCCCCAAAGGTCTAAAAAAGATTCACTAAAATAAGTAGGATATACATTCGGTAAATCCCACGCCCACAGTGCCAATGAAAAAGGGATATATAAAATAAAAAACAGTAAAACTACCCAAGAATAACTTTTTAATAAGCTAATGATTAACTGTTGTTTTGTTAACGTTTTTTCATAGTTTTCTAATAATTCGGGTTCAAATATCATCCAACGCCATAAAGTTAAACTATTGCGCGGAATTGTGGGGCGAGAAAAAGGAGACATGGTTGATATTCCTTAATTAGTTTTTATTGTTTTTCCAAAGGCTATCTTTCAATCCTTTGAGTGAATTGATTAATGGCAATACAAAGCGGAGTTTTTTGACCTGAAAAAACAAAAATTGTGCAGCATAAGCCAGTTTAGAAACTATTTTATCAATCCAATGAGTGAGCGGCGTTTTCGTATTTTGTTTAAAAGAATTCTTCCACTGTTCAATCCATTCAGTTAGTCCGTCATCATCAATTTGTTCTAAACAGGCTAAGTCAGGTTTTATATGCACTAAAAAAGCATATGGATACATATGTTTTTCAATATAAACACACAGCACTTGTTGTGCTTTTTTAGACAATTTTTGATTAATCTCGCTTAATGTCGCCAAAATTTTCTTTTGTCCAAAATGATGTTTTTTTATTTCAATACGGGTGGGAATATCTAAATTTGACGGTCCAGCATGTTGACCCAAATAAAAACTACTTTGGTTATACCGCTCACGAGTTGCACAGACTAATTGAATTCTTCCCCTATTTTTTAAGGCGTTTAAATTGTCTAAAAAATCTAATTGATAGGCTGCATCTAATTCAACAGTATCCATTAATGCATCAAAGTTTTCTAAGAGTAAAAAAACTTGTTTTGGTTGTTGTTCTAACGCATTAACAATATCTCCCCACGATTGAGCCGTTATATTTTGACTTCCTGCTTGCGCCGACATTGCTTGTAAAAAACTGACGTATCGATTACGGCAAGTCTTCATATTAACTAATAATACAAGTGTATTATCAGGTGGATAGCTTTTAATGTCCTGTAAAACTCGTTCTCGTCCGTATTCAGCAAAGCCACATAAATTAACAGCATGATGTTGATTCAGTTCTTTAATCATCAATTCTGTTAATTCATGAAATAAATAAGCCATGATATTCCCCCCAAAAAACCATCAATTAATGGATAAGCTAACCTGATGAAAAAAGAGAGTAACCTCTGCTAGTCTTTCGCGTGTTCCGACAAACCTACTAGGGTTTAAAAACCTAGTAACGCGAGTACGGCGAGTTTCTTTTAATAAAGACAAGAGCTTGAATGTTGTAGGGTGGAATAGCGTAGCGTATTCCACCTTGAAATTCTGCAACAACTGAGCAAAAACAGATTATAAATCGTATGGTGGAATACGCTTTGCTATTCCACCCTACATTTTTTAGTTGAAAATTCTAAACGGTTTTCGCCACTCGCCGAACTAGCGTTAATTTAAATTTAGGACTAGCAGTCCTCACAGGACTGCCAGTCCTTCGTGTCGTTTTATAGTGCGTTTACTTAGTTTAACCTGAGTTCGGCAAGTTTCTTTTAAAAAGACAACAGCTTGTCTGAATCAGAATTTTCAGAATTAAAAAGACAAGAAAATTAAAAGAATAAAAAATTATGTTTTTAATTCTGCTAATTCTGAAAATTCTGTTAATTCTGATTCAGACAAAAAAAGACCTGCTAGGTTTTCAAAACCTAGCAGGTCTCTGTTTTGTTTTATAAAACTTCGTCGAGAGTTAATCACTAACCCATCTCATACGCCTGCAACGCTTCTTCTAACGCCGTTAAACTGTGAATTGGCGCACTACATTGATAACCATGACAAATATAAGCAACTGCTTCGCCTTGTGGCTTGCAATTAGCTAAAACGCCCGTTAATGGTTCGCTTAAATGGTTTGGAATCGCAAAGCATAAACGTTGGGGCGCGTAATCATGCTGACAAACTGCTTGCCATTCGGCTAAATGTTTCGCATCAGCACGAATAATAATGAGTTGTGGCGGAAATAAATAATCTTCTACCGCTAACAATAACGTATTGTGAGCATATGCAATTTGTTCAATCGCAGGTAATGCAATGTTGACAGTCCGCGCAGCAGCGCGTAAATACTCATCATTGCCCAATAAATGCCCTAATCGCCCTAAAACAACTGCCGCAACACCATTGCCAGAAGGAATTGCTTCATCGGCTAACGGTTTTAAACGCGCAATCAGTTGTTCATGATGATTTCCTGTGAAAAAGAATCCGCCTTTTTCTTTATCTTCAAACTCATGTAGTAAAACATCGACCAACTCTAACATAAATGCATAATCGCTGTTATTCCAACGACATTGCAACAATGTCAGGATGCCTTCAATTAAAAACGCATAATCGTCTAAATAAGCATTTAAATGTGCTTTACCGTCTTTATAAGTGGCTAATAATTTGCCATTTTTCCATAAAGTACTACGGATGAAATTTAAAGATTGTTCAGCCGCGTGAATATAATCCGTGCGTTTAAAAATTCGTCCTGCGGTTGCAAGGGCTTTAATCATCATGCCATTCCAAGCGGTTAAGATTTTTTCATCCCGTTGTGGGTGAACGCGCTGTTCACGGGCTTGAAAAAGAATCGCAAGGGCTTTGTCTAAACGGGCATTGACTTCTTCTAGGGATAAATCAAATTTTACTGCGACTGCTTCACGGTCATGCCAACCGAATAAATGCCAATGTGTTTCTTCAAAATTGGCAGGGCGGTTTAAACCAAATTGATAGGCAAATGGCGCGTATAGTTCAGGCGACAATAAGCCCTTGATTTCTTCAGGTGTCCAGACATAAAATTTACCTTCCACACCTTCTGAATCGGCATCTAAGGTGGAATAAAAACCGCCTTCGGACAATTGCATTTCGCGTAAAACCCAATCCGCTGTTGCCTGCGCAACCTGTTTATATAATGGGATTTTTGCCAGTTGCCACGCTTCGCTGTAAATGGTTAAAAATGGCGCGTTGTCATACAGCATTTTTTCAAAATGCGGAATCATCCAATAATCGTCGACAGAGTAGCGACAAAAGCCCCCGCCAACTTGGTCATAAATCCCGCCTAATGCCATGCGTGTGAGGGTGTGCATGGCAATTTGTAATCCATCTTCATCAGGATTTTCTTGATGTGCCGTAATGTGATAGTGATGAAATAATCGCTCGACATTGGTTAAATGGGGGAATTTCGGAGCTTTACTGAATCCACCCCATTCACTGTCAAAACTTTGCTCGATTTGTTGGCGAGCTGTATTGAGCAATTCAGGGCTAATGGTGGTTATGCTAACCCCTTCAGTGCGGGGGGTATCATGATATTCAATTGCTTGGGCAAGTTGTTGGCATTGTTCAACAATACCATGACGATTTTGTCGATAGAATTCGGCGACGCGGTAAAGAATATTTTTAAATGCGGGTAAATTAAAACGGGGTTCTTTTGGGAAATATGTCCCGCCGAAAAAAGGATAATGCGCGTCAGGGGTTAAAAACATGGTTAAGGGCCAACCGCCAGCGCGACGGGTTAGGATTTGGTGCGCCATTTGATAAATTTTATCGAGGTCGGGACGTTCTTCGCGGTCAACTTTAATATTGATGAATAATTCATTCATTACTTGCGCGGTTTCTGGGTCTTCAAAAGATTCATGTGCCATGACATGACACCAATGACAAGCGGAATACCCCACGGATAATAAAATGGGTTTATCTTGTTCACGTGCTAAACGCAGGGCTTCTTCTCCCCATGGATACCAATGTACAGGATTATTTGCATGTTGTTGTAAGTAGGGACTGGTTTCGTGAATGAGGGCGTTGCTATGAACGGTCTCTGATGTAGCAGACATGAAAAGCTCCTGAGTAAATTGGCTTAAATATCAATAGTCAAAAAGGCTGATAGAATCACAACGCATCATCATGTTGTTGATTTTGCATTGTGCTTTTACGCCAATTAATTAAATAGTGTGGACGACATTTTACTTCATCGTAAATTTTAGCAATATAAACGCCGATTAATCCTAGTGCTATCATTAAGATACTGCTCATGAAGAAAATGAGTAGGATAACGGTTGTAAAGCCACCAATGGCACTGCCCATAAATTTTTTATACAGGGCAATTCCGCTGATGAGTAAACCAACGCAGAAACTGAGTACGCCTAGAAAGGTGACGAGATATAGTAGGGTGGATGAAAATGCCATGATGGCGGTGAATGAGTATTTTAAGAGTTTTAACCGTGACCATGTACTTGTCCCGTGTTGGCGAGCGGGGACAGTAAACGGTAGTTGTGCTGATGTAAAACCCATCCATTGCACCATGCCGCGAAAAAAGCGATTGCGTTCTGGTAAATCACAGTAGGTATGGACAACGGTTTTATCGAGTAGTTTGAAATCGCTGTGATTTTTTAGCTCTAAATTAGATAATAGGCTGAAAATAAAATAAAAACTGTTTGCTAACCAGCGACTAAACCATGTTTCTTGTCCGCGTTCTACTTTGTAGCCTTCCACCACTTGTAAACCTTGTGTCCATAATTGCACCATTTGCGGGATTAATTCGGGCGGGTGTTGTAAATCACTGTCCATGACAATGACCGCGTCTGCATGGCGACTGTGTTGTAAACCTGCATAAATAGCGGCTTCTTTGCCAAAATTACGATTTAGGCATAAAACTGATAAGTGGGGGTAAGTTGGTTGTAATACTTGTAAGGTGGTCACGGTTGCGTCGGTTGAGCCGTCATCCACGATTAAGATATGCCAGTCAATATGGGGCTGGTGGGTGAGACTTTCGACAATGATGGGGAGGTGTTTATCTATCGCAAGGGCTTCGTTAAAGACAGGAATAACAAGGGTTATTTTTTTCATAAATCAAATTAATTTTAATTGTTTTCTAATCAATAATGCTTGATAGCTTATTGTTATCCCTATCACTTGTAAAACGATAAATCTGTCTTTTATCAATATTTGTTTTTAGCGGATGTTTAAGAATTGGAAACATAAGGGTATAGACTTGACAATTTACCCTATTTGCAGGCATTATCGCGCACCATGAATACTTTTACTTTGAAACACACAAAACGCCGTTGGCTTGCTGCTCTGTGAGTAGCGACGCTCGCGTGCGTCTGTGTGCAACAAGAAAAGCGTATTTCATAATGATGTAAGCCCATAAAGTTTAAACATCGGCAGAAGCCACAGACTCACAAGGTCTGTGGCTTTTTTGCTTTTTAGGAGTGTTAAAAAATGTTGTCTATTCCTGTTCCTCTCGCTTATATCAGCGTCATTCTTATCTGGTCAACAACCCCGCTCGCAATTAAGTGGAGTAATGAAACAGCGGGGGTGTTGTTTGGCGTGACGGGGCGCATGTTATGTGCGGCGATTATTTGCGTATTGTTATTGCGCGTTTTACATCAGCCTTTCATGTGGGATAAAGCGGCACGGCGTATTTATTTTGCAACCAGTTTGGGCTTGTATGGTTCATTGATGGTGACTTATTGGGGCGCGCAATTTATTCCTTCTGGCTTAATTTCTGTTTTATTTGGACTTTCACCCATTGTCACCAGTTTATTAGCAATGCATTTATTAGTGGGTGAACGGCAATTAAATTTTATTAAATGGTTAGGCTTATTATTAGGGGTTTTAGGCTTATGGATTATCTTTCGTACAGAAATGGGTGTGGGAACAGATAGTTTAAAAGGCTTATTTGCGATTTTATTGGCAGTATTTTTACATTGTTTAAGCGCAGTTTTGATTAAACGGTTAAAAGTAACCTTGTCTCCGCTGATGATGACGACAGGAGGCATACTCTGTGCCTTGCCTATGTATGTTTTAACGGGGTTGATTTTAGGGGTAGAAATTCCTCATGCAATATCGTTAAAGTCGTTGTTGGCAATTTTGTATCTGGGTTTATTCGGCTCAGTGCTGGGCTTTGTTTTATATTTCTACTTGTTGAAAAAGATTGATGCAGGACGGGTTGCATTAATTACATTAATTACGCCTATCTGTGCTTTGTTTTTGGGACAGGCTCTAAATAATGAGGTGATTCATTTTAATATGTGGCTAGGTGCAGTAATCGTTTTAACAGGTTTAAGTGTGTATCAATGGGGGGATAAACGCCAAGTGATGGGTTTATCCTTAAATTCAGTGAAAAATATTTAGTCTGTTTCAAGGCTGGCAGTTCTTGAAGGACTGCCAGTCCTGAAAATATTCGTTCGCGCCGAATTTGACTTGAATTTAATAGGCGTACAAAGCGTTTTTAATCGCATCAGCATCGTCTGTTGTGGGGTCTTGATGATAAGCAATAATCCGCGAAACTTCATTTTTTGACCCTAAAATAACAGGGACACGTTGATGTAATGCGGTTGGAGGAACTTGCATAATTCGTTCATGTCCTGTGGAACTTAACCCGCCCGCTTGTTCTACAATAAACGACATAGGGTTAGCTTCGTATAATAGACGTAACCGCCCGCCTTGTTTCATCAATTTGCTATCTATGGGGTATAAATATACGCCACCCCGCATTAATATCCGATGGACATCGGCAACCATTGAAGCAATCCAACGCATATTAAAATCTTTACTGCGAATGCCTGCTTTTCCTTCTAAACATTCGCCAATATAACGTTTAACGGGGCTTTCCCAAAAACGCATGTTTGACATGTTGATTGCAAACTCTTGTGTATCCACGGGAATCATCATATGCGGATGGGTCAGGATAAATTCACCGACATTTTTATCCAGCGTAAAGCCATTTACGCCGTTACCTGTTGTTAAAACCAACATCGTGGCAGGGCCATAAATCGCATATCCTGCGCAAACTTGTTGCGTTCCTACTTGCAGAAAATCTTGCAGTGTCGGATTTGTAACACCTTCAGGGCAACGTAGAATAGAGAAAATTGTCCCAATAGACACATTATTTTCTATATTAGATGAACCATCTAACGGGTCAAACACTAACAAGTACTTACCGCGTGGATATTGCGAAGGAATGGGATAAATTTCCTCCATTTCTTCCGAAACCATTGCCGCTAAATGTCCCGCCCATTCATTGGACTGTAAAAAAATTTCGTTTGAAATAACATCCAGTTTTTTCTGTACTTCTCCCTGTATATTGACGTTATCTGTCGCGCCCATGATGTCCATTAACGCGCCATGATTCACAGCATTGGAAATAAATTTGCAGGCAGTCACGATATCGTTGAGCAATGCGGTAAATTCGCCTGTTGCCCCTTGAGTATGTCTTTGTTCTTCTATAATAAATTGTGTAATAGTCATGCGGTTATTGTGCATGATGCTCTCCTCTGCTGGTGGTTGTGGAACTATTATTAATATATAAATATTTTTTTTGAATTCTACAGAAACTATAAGAATATTTTTAATTATAATTCTTTATCGTTTGGATAAAACATTATCGTGCTTTGTGGGAAGTGGTATATTGTGAAAATCTAACGAGAATAAAAAAATCGTTATAACATGGATTAAATTAAATATTTTTAGTTGGTATTTGTATAAAAGAGGGTTGTTTTTCTTGAAAAAAAATCTAGGGTTATTTGACCCCAGTGCATTGATGTCATTGGTGGATACAAACAAGCAACAACATGTTGCGCAACAATTACGCATTGCAACAACTATTTTCGACGTTGCAGCTGAGGCGATTGTTGTCACCGATAAAACCAATACGATTTGCGCCGTTAATCCTGCTTTTTCACGGATTACGGGCTATAGCAAAGCGGAGGTTTTAGGTAAAAATCCACAGTTTTTAAGTTCTGGTCGCCATGATGTCAATTTTTACCGAAATATGTGGCAAATATTGAATCAAGCAGGACAATGGCAAGGGGAAATTTGGAATCGACGCAAAAGTGGGGAAATCTATCCTGAATGGTTGACAATTACAAAAATCGAGGATGAAACAGGGGATATTTTCGCGTTTATCGCCATTTTTACCGACATCAGCAAGATAAAGCAGGACGAGGAACAACTTTGGCGACAAACTAATTATGATTTTCTCACAGGCTTGCCAAATAACACCTTATTAAATGACCGCTTATCTAACGCGCTCATTACGGCAATGCGGGAAGAACATTTAGTGGCGTTGTTATTTATTGACCTAGACCATTTTAAAGTGATTAACAATACATTAGGTCATGCTGCGGGGGATTTATTACTACAAAAAGTGGCGCAACGGCTATTAGGCTGTGTCACCGAGATGGATACCGTTGCACGGTTTAGTGGGGATAAATTCACGATTGTCTTAAATAGTGTTGAGAAAGAGGATGAAATTGCAGTTATTGCTGAAAATATTATCGAACAGTTGACTGCTCCTTTTGAATTAAATGGACATTCGGTTTTTGTAGGAACAAGTATTGGGGTTACGGTGTATCCAACGGATGCCAATGACGCAGATATTTTGCTCCGCAATGCGGATATTGCGATGTATCGTGCTAAATCATTAGGACCGAATGTTTATCAATTCTTTACCTCAACCATGAATGAGCAAATTCATACCCGTATGAGTTTGGAACATGATTTACGCCATGCGATTGAGCGTGAAGAGTTAGAACTTTATTACCAACCGATTGTTGATTTAGAAACAGGATTTGTGGCGAAAGCAGAAGCCTTGTTGCGTTGGGAACATCCCAGCAGAGGCAAAGTACCGCCCTATGAATTTATCCCACTTGCAGAAGAAACGGGATTAATTACAAAGTTAGGTGAATGGGTGTTATATACCGCCGCTCGTCAAATGAGCCAATGGCAAACACAAGTCAGTATGCCGATTAGCATTTCTATCAATGTATCAACGCATCAATTAAAACGAGGCTTAAGTATAGCGACCATTGCGGATGTCTTAAGTTATTCGCAATTAGCCTCTCAGCTTTTAACCTTAGAGATTACAGAAAGCCTGTTAATGGAAGATACTGTCGCTAATATTCAATGGTTTCATAAGATTAAAGAGTTGGGCGTTAAGATATCTATTGATGATTTTGGAACGGGTTACTCTTCACTGAGTTATTTAAAACGATTTCCTTTAGATTTTTTAAAAATAGACCGCTCGTTTATCAGAGATGCAATTAATAAACAAGAAGATGCTTCACTGGTTAAAGCTATTATTGCAATGGCACAGGGTTTAAAACTAAAAGTGATTGCAGAAGGGGTAGAAACACAAGAACAACTCTCTTTTCTCCATCAACTTCATTGTGAATATGTACAAGGGTTCTATTTTTTTAAACCTTTATCTGTCACCGATTTTGAAAAGCACGTCCTTGAAAAACATAATGTTCCTTTATTAAAAAAAAGACAATCCAAAAGCTAGCAATTACATAATTTTGTAAAATGGTCAGCAAATGATTAGAGATACAATCCTTGTGGTTGATGACACCCCGATGAGTATAGCTATCTTGGTTTTTTTTCTCACTCAAGAAGGGTTTGAAGTCGTTACTGCAGAAAATGGTAAAGTTGCGCTAGAAACAGCGAAAAATATCCATCCTGATTTAATTCTCTTAGATGTCTTAATGCCTGTTATGGATGGCTTTACCGCGTGCCAATACCTAAAAAGCACACCCAAGACTAAGGACATTCCCATCATTTTTATGACCGCCCTCACAGAAAATGACGATAAAATTAAAGGGTTTTCACTTGGGGCTTCTGATTATATTACGAAGCCTTTTCAAGCAACTGAAGTGCTTGCCAGAGTGAACACCCACTTACAAATTTATCATCTTAAGCAACAGCTCCAACAACAAAACAGTCAATTGCGGGAAGAAATTAAAATCCGTGAGTCTATTCAACATATTTTGCAAGAAAATACTCGCTTGCTGATTGAACGCAGTGCCGAATTACAGCAGCGCAATACCGAATTAGAAGAATTAACCACTCAATTACAGCGCGAGATTTATAAACGTCAAAATGCAGAAACTGAATTAGCTAAAGCTAACCGTGATTTAGCCTATTTAGTGAATCATGACGGACTGACTAAAATTGCAAATCGCCGTCGTTTTGATGAATATCTTTACCAAGAATGGCATCGTCATTTACGAGAACGCATTGATTTATCTCTACTCCTTTGCGATGTGGATTTTTTCAAGCCTTATAATGACTACTATGGACATCAAGCAGGTGATGAATGTTTACAAAAAATTGCCCAAACTTTCGCCCACGTTGTAAAACGCGCCACTGACCTCGTCGCCCGCTATGGTGGCGAAGAATTTGCCATTCTCCTGCCTCACACAAAAGCAGAAGGTGCACACCAAATTGCAACCAATCTGCAACAAGCTGTGATTAACCTCAATATCCCCCATCAAAAATCTTCAATATATCCATATGTTACCATCAGTATTGGTTATGCAACCCTTACCCCACAACAATATCACAATGAAAGTATGCTGATTAAAAAGGCAGACCAAGCCCTCTATCGTGCGAAGGAAAATGGTAGAAATCAAATCAACGCCTATAATCCCAACTTTGATAATCAAGACGATAAACGCCCTCAAAATACGGCTGTTGGTGAAAACTAACTGCGTTAATATACTGATGAAAAAATTGAAGCATCATACAACGACATAAATAATCTTACTTATTAAGACAAGTTTAAAAATAAACCTGTAGGGGAAGTATGCAAGGCTCGTTTATAATGCCAATTAAACGCATTTTTCCGCAGGGCTTAAGAAAAACAGTAATGCTAGGGATAGACCTTTTTTAACCTGTATCAATTCACGAAAGACACAAGGTAAATAACATGGATAAGTTCATTAATTACCCCTGTGTTTATTTTATATTGTTAAGCATGACGTATGACCAATTCGCCTGATGTACTTCTCATTGTCGAAGACCGATTAGTGGATACACTTATCCTAACGCGGTTTCTCAATAAAGCTGGTTTTAAAGTGATTTCTGCCAAAACAGGTGAAGAGGGTATTCAATTAGCGATTACAACATTGCCTGATTTAATCCTCTTAGATGTCATGATGCCTGGTATTAACGGCTTTGATGTCTGTAAAAAGCTAAAAACTCAGAAAGATACTTCAGAAATTCCCGTTGTATTTATGACCGCGCTAACCAATACCCCAGATAAACTCAAGGCTTTTGATGTAGGGGCTTCTGATTACATTACAAAACCCCTTAAACATGAAGAAGTGCTCGCCCGCATCAACGCACACCTAAAAATCCGCAAACTACAACGCGAATTACAAATTCAAAACCAGAAATTACAAGAAGAAATTGCTGAAAGAAAATTAGCAGAAGCAAAATTAGAAGCCGCTAATCGAGAACTGCAACAAGAAATTACTGAAAGAAAATTAGCAGAAGCAAAATTAGAAGCCGCTAATCGAGAACTACAACGCCTTGCAAACTTGGACGGACTCACGCAAGTTGCAAACCGTCGTCTTTTTGACCAGCAAATAGAACAAGAGTGGAAACGCCATTTACGCGAAAAACAAACCCTTTCAGTGATTTTATGCGATGTTGACCACTTCAAAAACTATAACGATAACTATGGGCATATTGCAGGTGATAACTGTCTGCAACTGGTTGCAATGTGTATTCAAAACGCACTGCATCGCTCTGCCGATATTGTCGCACGTTATGGGGGAGAAGAATTTATTGTTATCCTTCCCAACACCAAAGCAGAAGGCGCGATTCAAGTGAGCCAGCTTTTAATTGACGCAATCAAAAATCTCAACATTCCCTATGAACACTCCCCCCTACAAAACTACGTAACGGTTAGTTTAGGAGTAGCAAGCGTTATCCCTGATTTTGAATTAAACCACTTAAGTCTAATAGGCACAGCAGACAAAGCACTCTACATTGCAAAAGCCCAAGGGCGAAACCAAGCTGTTTATTGTGAAGTGGTGAAAACTTCCTCAAATATACGGTAGATATACACAGGAAACCCCTTAAATTGGCTCATCTGCTCACGTTGTAGCCCGTTTCGCGTTGCAACTCGTTGCGAAGCGACATTATTCACATGAATGATAGAAATGACTGACGGGGCTAATTTCTGCGTAAATGCTTGCGACAAACAGGCTTTTGCTGCCTCTGTCGCATAGCCCTGTCCCCAATATTCAGGCTGAATATGATACCCTACCTCTAATTCATCCCGATTGCCCACAAACTGCCAAACTAAACCGCACTGCCCAATAAAAGCCCCAGTCGATTGACATATCAAAGCCATCAAGCCCACATTATCATTTTCATAGCGGGCTATCTGCCGTTGAATCCACGTTACACAATGCTGTTGCACAGCGTCAGGTGGCGATAAATATCGAATTGCCTGAGCATTTTCCCAAAATGACAACAAGGTTGGTGCATCCGCTAACGTTAAAGGGCGGAAAATTAAACGCTTTGTTTCTAATTGATTCAGCAACATAAAATCCTTTTTTATCTTAATACAGGTTAAAATAACTTGAGTTCGGCGAGTTTTATAAAACTCGCCGAACTCAGGTTCAGGTTAATATATCGATGACAGCAATGAACATCCATGCTAATAAAAGATTTTCCGCTCAGGTAAAATGAAGCACTTAAAATTTAAAAGGTAACATTCACAATGTCACAAGACCCCACGCACTTAATTTGGATTGATTTAGAAATGACAGGGTTAGAACCTGCACATGAATCTATCATTGAAATTGCCACCGTTGTTACAGATGTAAATCTCAATATTATTGCTGAAGGACCTGTGATTGCGATTTATCAACCCGAAAATTTACTTGCGGCAATGGACGAATGGAATACACGCCAACATAACGAATCAGGGCTGGTCAACCGTGTTCGCAATAGCACAATAGACTTAGCCCATGCAGAACAAATAACCCTAGATTTTTTACAACAATATGTCCCTGCGGGAAAATCGCCAATGTGTGGCAATACAGTCAGTCAAGACCGCCTGTTTTTACATGCCTACATGCCTGCGTTAGAAAAATATTTTCATTATCGTCAAATAGATGTCAGCACACTAAAAGAATTAGCCCGACGTTGGATGCCACAACTGCCCAAATTTTCAAAAACTGCACAACATCTTGCAATGTCAGACATTCATGAATCTATCGGCGAATTAAAATACTATCGGGAACATTTTTTGCGATTGCCTGTTTAAGTCAATGTGCATGAATGAATATCTGATTCGTACCTTTTACGCGCCACTATTCGCACTTACATTCTGTATAAGTCGTTTAATAATGCACGATAACTTACATTTTCGTGTAGGAGTAGATTCATGAAAGATAAATCCGTACTGCCCTTGCCGTTATATCGTGCTAGCCAAGTACGTGAATTGGACCGCGTTGCAATAGAAGAAATGGGCATACCAGGTATTTGCTTAATGGAACGCGCAGGAAGTACAGCCTTCCAAGTCATGCAAAGCTGTTACCCCAAATTAAAACGCATTATCGTTTTATGCGGTACAGGGAATAACGGTGGAGATGGTTATGTCATTGCCCGTTTAGCCTTTTTAGCAGGTTACGACGTAACAGTTTTACAACTTGGCAATACAAACCAGTTAAAAGGTGAAGCACGCCTCGCTTTTGAAGCCATGCTAAGCGTAGGCTTATCCCCACAAGTCTTTTCTGAGAAAAAACTTGCCATTGTTGACCTAATCGTCGATGCCCTCTTAGGCACAGGCTTAGACCGAGAAGTTGCGGGCAAATTTCGTGATGTGATAGAAGCCGTGGGACGGCGAACTTGTCCTGTTTTATCACTAGATATCCCCTCAGGACTACATGCCGATACAGGCAAAGTGATGGGAGCGGCGATTAAAGCAGATATTACCGTGAGTTTTATCGGCTTAAAACAAGGGCTATTCACAGGTGATGGCCCAGAGTATTGCGGCAAAATCTATTTTGATGATTTACAAGTCCCTGAAGCCATTTATAAACAAGTTCGTCATACCGTATCGCGTTTACCCGATGCCCTTTGCCGTGAAGCCTTTGCCCGTCGTCCACGTAATGCCCATAAAGGCTCATTTGGACATGTCTTAATTATCGGCGGTGAACAAGGTATGAGCGGGGCGGCACGTTTAGCCGCTGAAGCAGCAGGACGAGTGGGTGCGGGCAAAGTTAGCATTGCAACACGGGCATCACATGCCGATGTACTCAATTTAACCCGCCCTGAAATTATGTGTCATGGTATAGAAACCGCCAAAGAGTTAGCCCCCTTAATCGCCAATGCAGATGTAATTGCTATCGGAACAGGATTAGGACAAGGCGCGTGGGGAAAAGCCATGCTAGAGGCAATACGACATGTTGAAAAACCCATCGTCATTGATGCTGATGCCCTGAATTTACTGGCACAATCCCCTTTCCGCCTGACCAATAGCGTTATTACTCCCCACGCGGGCGAAGCTGCACGCTTACTCCATTTAAGTGTGGATGAAGTGGAAGCAGACCGTTTTGCAGCGGTACAAGCCCTACAGTTACGCTTTGGTGGTCTTTGCATCCTTAAAGGCGCGGGAACGTTAATTGCGGATACACAAGGACAAATTGCGATTTGTACCGCAGGCAATCCTGGTATGGCAACAGGTGGCATGGGTGATGTTTTAACAGGTGTGATTGTTGGCTTATTGGCACAAGGATTTAACCCTTTACAAGCCAGCTATTTAGGTGTGTGCTTACATGGCAAAGCAGGCGATAAAGCAGCATTAGAGGGTGAGCGCGGTTTATTACCCAGCGATTTATTCCCATGGTTACGTTATTTTGTGAATCCTGAGTTACACACAGAGGAAAAGCTAGCTCCATAAAGGCTAGTAACCTGAGTTCGGCGAGTTTCTTTTAAAAAGACAACGGCTTGTCTGAATCAGAATTAACAAGATTTAAAACCTTTAAACCAAAAAATTAATGTGAATCACGCTTTTTAATCCTGCTAATTCTGAAAATTCTGTGAATTCTGATTCAGACAAAAAAAGACCTGCTAGGTTTTTAAAACCTAGCAGGTCTCTGTTTTATTTTATAAAACTTGCCAAACTCAGGTTATTCAACTAAATCTGGATGTTGTTTTATTTCTTCAGGTAAAAAGTAATCTGTCGCACGGGCAACACGTTCAACATAAATAATCCCACTGTGTGGTTGATTAATATGTGCTTCATGGTAGAGATAGTTAAAAATTTCTGTGGCGCGTCGACGTGAAACCAGCACTGTGAGCATGTCTTTTTCTAATTCAACAACAAAACGTGTGCGGTATAAGCTACTACTACCTGTACCGCGTGCACGGTAAATATTTGCAGTGGTAACGCCTTTTTCTGCGCGTAGTTTTTCTAAAACGATACGCGCTTCGCCCTGTGGCAAAATACAAGTAATCAGGCGATAAGGGTAACTTAAGGCAGTTCTATTATTGCTGTTGTCAGCCAGTTGAGTTTTAGAGTTCATCTTGATTATCGCCTTCATCATAACGCTGATCACCTGAGTGTAAACGTTCAATCAGTTCAGGCGGAACATACGTTGCTGCTTTTTCTAAATGGGTCATGTACATAAAACCCATTCCTGGTGTGTCTAATTTAGCGGCAATGAAGATTTTCTCGAAAATATGGTCAGCTAAATCACTGGAAACAACCATTTTAATGATTTCTTTTTCTGCGTCGATGGTAATGCTGAGTAAGCCTAAACGTTCAGCTAACCCAACACCCCGCGCGAAAAAAATCGTTGCTCCTTGCGCACCTGCTTCCCGCGCCGCATGAACAACTGCATCAGCAACCCCCCGTTGTACGATACAGGTAATTAACACAACATCTGTTAAAACGACAATTTCTTTACTCATAATCCTTACGTCATTAAATAATAGGGTTAGTAGAAAGGATGGGGGGTTTTATCGCGGGTTTAGCGCGTTTAGCATCTTCTAAAATAAGATGAACTTGTTGTTTGGTTTTATGGCTACGGCGAACTTGCCATTCTATCCATAAGCCTGTAATTAAGACGGTTAAAATAGGACCAATCGAGGCTAGAGCCAAAATACCAAAGCCTTCTAATGCGTGTAGTGAATTGCCTAAACCTAGTCCTAAAGCAAGCACTAACGGCACGGTAACAGGACCTGTCGTAACGCCCGCACTATCCCATGCAATATTGACATATTCTTCTTTACACATAATGGTCAGAATAATTGCAACGACATATCCGGGTATGAGCAGATAAGCAAGTGGCACGCGGTAGATAAGCATTAACACACCACAGCCAATACCAAACGCAACCCCTAAAGAAACCGCATAAATTAATAAATTCTTTTTGTAAGAACCTTGGGTTAAGGTTTCGACGGTTAAACCAACGGCATGTAAAGCAGGTTCTGCTAACGTTGCGCCAAATCCTAAAAACCACGCAAAGACAAAAATAATCGTTGCACCTATCCAGTGTTCACTAAAACGTTCAAACACGCTGGGTACTAAACCGCCTGTTTGTGTGCCTAATTTAGTTAAACCGTGAGTTAATCCTAAATTGAAGACAATCATACCGATGATTGCCAAAATAATGCCGTAGGCGACAAATTTTTGTTTGGGAATTTTTTCTTTTAAAATAAAGACCATCACGCAAAATAAGAAAATCACTAACGGCACAATTGCCCGAATTCCTGAGATGATTTCAAAAAAAGGCGTAGTTTCATACCAAGGTAATGCACCTGTCACAACCCCTTGTTGTACTATGCTTAAAATGGTTTCTACAGGCACAGTTGCCTTGATGTAAACCCCCAATAGTAGTACACCCAAAATGGGGAAAATTGAGGCGAGGGTGACAATGCCAAATCCTGCCAGTGCGTTATCACTACGCCCTGTTGCAGCAGCAATCCCAATTCCTAAAGAAAGCACTAAAGGTACGGTAACAGGCCCCGTTGTGACTGCGCCACAATCCCATGCTAAACCTAAAATATTGCGCAAATCGCTATCGCCGTGCATGTAAAAACTTAATAATAGTGTTGGAATTAACGTCATATAAATCAGTGGTTTTAAATTCCACAATTTAATTAAACGTAACGTTGCCACCACCGCCGCCAAACCTACGCCAATGCCAACAACCAGCACTAATGCACCGCTGCGATGATTGAGTATGAAATATAAATAAGTTGCTTGATAAGGGTCGACAATACTGCCCGCTGCTTTCAACGCACCAATCGCAGGTTCGGCTAAAGTAACCCCTATGCCAAGCAGAAAAACAATGAATAAAACGCCGTTTAAACCCAATTTACGCGGTAACACATCGCCAATATTTTCACCAAACGGCATTAATCCATATTTCAGCCCTTCCATGAACAGCATAAGCCCAATAACAACAGCAAATAATCCAAATAAGATAACCTGCAACTCATTAATATTTGCGAGTAAAATATACTCCTGAAATAAATAGAGATAAAAAGCAATCGGTAAAATTGCTCTTAATTGGTCAAACAAACGCACTTGTATATAAGGTTGCAATAATCGATAAACATCTAACCAACGTAGATGAATCTTAGGCGGGGTGTAGTGTAATTCATGCCCTTCAGGGTCATACTCTGGCTTATGGGTAATTTGGTTATAACTAACAATCTTCTGTTGGACAGTAGCGGCACTCATGACCTCGCCGTAACGATATTTTTTATACATAATGAATTGAATAATATAACTTAATCAGGGTAGCAATAATGTAAGTAATGGAGTGGTTTTCAGGTTAAGCAAAAAGCATTCCGCTTTGCTGGATAAAATAACTGATTATCATAACAAAGTTAGAATTCAAAATATTAGAAAAAGTCATAATCGCTTAAGCACTTTTTGATTCATGTACCGTCAGCCCCGCTTCTTTAACAACACCATCCCCTTGTAATTTTCCTTGTAACAACACAATACAAGCTTTTCCTTCTGCTTTGAGTGCATCAATTTTATTTAACGTGCGTCGATAATTCGTAGGGCTAAAAGGCACGGTTAACCACAAAGTTTTCCCCGCCTCTTCTGGTACGGCTAATTTCCAAATCACCTTCATCTTAGAACTGTGACTTAAACCAACAGGCGGGCAAATCTCATACGGTATGCTATCTGCGGGCAATACCACAGAAATTTTAATACTATCTAATAAAACCGTATCCCCATGATATTTCTTAACAGGTTTAGAATTCGTGGCAGCAGGGGCTGTGGTCGCGGTTACAGGATTGATAGGCGTTGATTCTGCTGTATCGCTTATTACTGTTTTTTTCTTTAAAGATAATGTTGCCATTTAACACCTCACTATTTGCAATTAAGTCACATGATAGCCTTGTATAACTGCACTATTCTTACAATATAAGTTATAAAAAAACGAGGTATCACGCCAAAATAATTCCCCCTATTACTGAAGGAAAATTAAAAATGATGTCACAAACGCTAATAAGCCCGAAAATTGATAAAAATTCACAAATAACCGCTAAAGAAATCTACATTATTCCGATAGAAAATACAGCGTATTTAATCTATCTCCCTTTACAACGACTTGCTTTTTTAACTGACCCGCAAACTGCCCAACGATTAGAAACAGTCAAAACAGGCGAAACAAATATTGCAGACCTCGCTATCAGCCAAACAATACCTGCATTATTAAAATTAAATGATAAGCATCCCTTAGAAAATACAAAAACAGGGCATCCACTACCCACAGCCCTAACCCTTTTTCTAACAACCGCCTGTCAACTACGCTGTAGCTATTGTTATGCCAGCGCAGGCGACACTGCGACAGAAATGATGCCATTAGCCACAGCAAAGCGGGGAATAGACTATATTATCAATAATATAGAAAAGAAAAACTTTATTGCAACTAACTGTCAACAACCACCGCTCTCACGTTTTTATCTCGCCTATCATGGTGGCGGTGAACCCACGATTAACTGGCAAGTCTTACAGGATTCTTATACCTACGCAAAACAACAAACGGATTTAAAAGCACTTACGCTATATGCCACTCTAGCCAGCAATGGCGTATTAAAAGACGCACAAATCGATTGGATTGCACAACATATTAATCATATAGGAATTTCATTCGGCGGTTTACCAAATTTGCACGACAAGCACCGTTTTATGGCAAATGGAACAGGTTCAAGCGACCGAGTCATGCACACCTTGGCACGTTTTGATACGCTTCAAGTAAATTACACGCTCCGGTTAACCCTGACGGCTGACCAACTTCCCTATCTTCCTGACACAATCCAATTTATCTGTGAACGCTATCACCCAACTAAAATTCAATTAGAGTTAATACACAACACAGGACGCGGTGCAAACCAAAATATTATTGTGGCAAGCTCCTTTTTAACCGCTTACCAACAAGCGCAGGCTGTCGCCCGTCGGTATGGGCATACCTTACATTATGCAACCGCAGACTTACAAAAATTGACCACGCATTATTGCGGTATCAGCCAAGACACATTTGCTTTATCTCCACAAGGTAATGTTTCTGCTTGTTACGCCAGCTTCTCTGAAAAAGAAAGCCTTGCCCCAGTCTTTTTTTACGGCAAACCTGAAACAACAGGAAAAGGCTATCTTTTTGACTTAAATAAACTAAACCAACTACGCCAACAAAGCGTTATACACAAACCAGACTGCCAAAACTGCTATGCAAAATGGCATTGTGCGGGCGATTGCTATCATGAAGCCTTAACTACCCATTCAACAGTAGCAAGCCCTAGCCGTTGCCAAATTACACGCGCATTGGTAAAAGAACAACTGATTGAAAACATTAATTTAAACGCCGATAAATATTGGCAAGCTACCGAAATGTAAAAAAATTTATATAAATCTTGAGTAAATTACCTTGAATTTTTCACATTCTCTCACTAAATTCTGTTTTAAGTGACCCAATAAAAAAGAATAAAAGTAATGAATTACGTAATACGGTTGCAGCTTAAATATTTTTGAGCGAAAGACTATTGTAAAGACCATACAATAAACAAAAAACGTAAATGTGCATTACTCATGTCTTTATCAAAAATCTAATATTATCTTATTAATAGAGCGATATCCAATCCTATCATTTTCTAATAAAATGATAAGTGGCTCTTATCTCCGAAAAACAGCTTTGTTTGCCAATAAGCTAACATAACGATTCTTCACCTTTGAAATAATAACGATGAATAATCGCTGACTAGAAACAAAATAGCTAATTCAGAAAGCGACCCTGTGAGTAATCCTATTCATTTTGCAATTTTTAGCAAAAAGACAGTTAATGGCGGATTTTTCCAATTCCGTTGAGCTTGCTGTTACCTTAAATAGATTCTCAATCTGCGTTTAGTTTTTCCACTGTTTCTAGGAGAAATTGTCATGAGACCGCATGATTTCCCACTTTATCACTGGTTTTTTGAAGATGAACTGACTCAAGAACAGGTCACGGAGCTTTGCAAAGAAGGCAACCGTTTTTTGCATGGCGAAGAAAATAATGGTATTCGTGAAGTAAAAAAAGCAATTGATTGTTTTAAACAAGCCTCCCGTTACAACTGCATGGAAGCCATCATTGCACTTGGACACATTTACACACATTACCCCCCACATCAAAATGCCACAACAGCATTTTATTGGTATCGCCGTGCTTATGAACAAGGTAGCATTGAGGCTACTTATCAATTGGGTTTGTTATACCGTGATGGTAAAGGCGTGGCAGTGAGCCACGAAACGGCGGCGGCTTGTTTCCTAGAAGCCGCAGAAGCAGGACATGCAGAAGCTCAATGTCAATTGGGCATGTTGTTTCATAAAACCATGCATTACCCATATGATAATTATACGCCTGCAATTGGTTTGTTCAAAAATCGGGCAAAAGCCCACTTTTGGCTAGAAAAATCTGCTAAACAAGGCTGTAAACAAGCACAATATGAGCTTGGGCAATGGTACGAAAAAGAAGCAACGTATCGCGCTCATGATGGTAATCTTGATGCTAAAGTAAATCATGACCTTGCTATAAAATGGTACGAAGAAGCCCGTAAACAAGAGTGTCATCAAGCTGAACTGTGCTTGAAATACTTGCAAAAATCGCCTAAATAAGCGTTTCACCCCTAATTTTTAAAATGCGTTTAATTTCCTCAAATAACCCAAATTTGACAAAATGCTAAACGTAAAATAAAGACCTGCTAGGTTTTAAAAATCTAGCGGGTCTCTGTTTTTTCTGACACTTCATGTTTTTAGTGGATAGCATTGTTTTATAATAAAGTTTACACACTCATTTTATTTTAAAAGAAAAGGATATTTCTCAATGACCTTACAAGCAACAACGTTAACATGGTTAGCCCAAAATGCTTATGATGTGAATAACTGGGACAAGTTAGACGAACATGGCAATAATGCACTGGCAAAGGCAATTATGCGTAACGAATCCGCAATTGCTTATGACTTATTAGCCTTAAACACCTTAGATTTAAATCATCGCAATAATGACGGAAACAATACATTATGGTTCGCTTGTTTTCGTGACAATATTGAAATGATTGAGGCATTAGTAAAAGCGGGCGTGGATATCAACAATCAAAATGCAGCGGGAGCAACCTGTTTAATGTATGCCTCTTCCGCCAGTAAAACTGCTGTTGTAAAAGCCTTATTAGCACAAGGTGCAGATTATCAACTGAAAAGTCAGGATGATTTCACTGCCTTAGATTTTGCAGGTAATGCGGAAATTCTGCGTTTGTTAAAACCACTGTTTAAAAAATAGTTTTAACCTGAATTCAATTTTAGGACTGCTAACCCTTGAAAAACTGGCAGTCCTAAATTCTAAAAATTTACTTGCCAAACTCAGATAAATTATTTTCCTCCTTCTCATTTTTCATCAGAATTAAAAAGACTCACTCACATTATTCCCTTATTTAAGGGTTTTAATCCTGAAAATCCTGATTCAGATAATTTTTTAATTTTATCTAGTTAATCCTATTGAAAAACAAGAAGTAAGAAAATAAGTTATTCGATTAAAATAGCTGAAGCTGTTTTACATCTGGAAATACAGTAACCATCTGTTTTAGTTTTTGAATTTCGCATAACTAGGGGTTGGTGTAATACCATCAGATGTGCTACTTTCATTAGAATGAATATACAATTTACTTCTAATTTCTTGCTAGGACTATACTTAACTTGTTTAGCACTACCCAATTTTAATATCTTGTAAATGTTGTCGTTTAACCTAGACTTAGTGAACTTTTGTTTTTTTAAGTTACACAGTTGATTTTGAATTAATATTCTTAGGTTAATATTTTATGATTTCAACTCTGTAACTTTTTTCTAACTCTATCTAATACGGTAAGCAACATGGATGATGATAAAAATGAAATTGTTATTGGTTTAACTATTACTGATTTTAATGAGTTACCCTCAGAAATAACCAAAATATTGGGTGTTCAACCCTCTAAAACTTGGTGTAAAGGAGATTTAATTAGCAAGAGCGGGATTATCCGTCATAAACAGAATGGTTGGAAATTGTGTTCATCTCTGTCTAAATCTCAATCATTTAAAGAACATGAGAAAGATTTATTAGATAAAATCCTTCTATTTAAAGATAAGTTTAAAAACTTACCTTCAGAATGTAATGTTGAGTTTAGTTGTTATGTTGATATTTATAACGAGGATATTCCTGAGCTATCTTTAGAGAAAGATACAGTTAAAGTGTTATCTGAAATAAATGCTAGTGTCGATATTGATATTTATTTCCTCTATGAACCAGAAGCCGAGTAGGGTGGACATTGCTCACCTTACGACTAAGATAAAGCCATCTGTCATCATTAATAGATGGCTTTTTTTATGGAAGAAAACAATGCAAATCAAAATATATAGCAAACGTGCCATAAAGTGATTTAAATCTAGGACTGGCAGTCCTTCGCATCGTTTTATAGTACGTTTACTATGCTTATCGAGTTATCTCCGACCATTTAAGCAATCCATGCTTAATCATCGATGTACAAACAAGCATAATCGCGCAACGCTTAAATTAACCCGAGTTCGGCGAGATTTATAAAATAAAACAGATACCTGTTAGGTTTTCAAAACCTAGCAGGTCTTTTTTTGTCTGAATCAGAATTCACAGAATTTTCAGAATTAGCAGAATTAAAAAGCGTGATTCGCATTAATTTCTTGGTTTAAGGGGTTTAAATTCTGTTAATTCTGATTCAGACAAGCCGTTGTTTTTTTGAAAGAATATCGCCGTACTCAGGTTAAATTACGATGCATTTGGTAATATCACCCAAGATACTAATCCTGAGTTTAAACCGTTTGGTTTTGCGGGTGGGTTGTATGATGTTGATAACCTGAGTTCGGCGAGTTTTATAAAATAAAACAGAGACCTGTTAGGTTTTCAAAACCTAGCAGGTCTGTCGGAACACGCGAATCGGTTTGAAGGACTGGCAGGGACTACTCTCTTATTTTTTATCAAGATTCATCAAACAAGATTAAAACCTTGTCTGAATCAGAATTTTCAGGATTAACAGGATTTAAAACCCTCAAACCAAAAAGTTAGGTGAATCATGCTTTTTAATCCTGCTAATCCTGAAAATCCTGATTCAGACAAGCTGTTGTCTTTTTAAAAGAATATCGCCGAACTTAGGTTAAAAATAACAAAGCCTCTCCCATATTCGTGGGAGAGGCTTCTATTTTTTGCGATTACATTTTTTCGTGTTTAAACAAGGGTGTTGTTATGCCCAAGGGGTTTTACGTGGGGCATATAAATCGGTGATTTCCCCTGTTGCGACTTCTGCGGCAAAGGCGATTGTTTCCGATAAAGTTGGATGGGCATGAATCGTTAAGCCTAAATCATGCACATCTGCCCCCATTTCATAGGCAAGCATGGTTTCTGCGAGTAAATCCCCTGCGTTCACGCCGACAATGCCCGCACCAATAACACGCTTGGTTTTACGGTCAAATAACAGTTTGGTCATGCCTTCATCACGTCCTAAACTGAGTGCACGCCCGCTTGCCGCCCATGGGAATACGCCTTTTTCGTATTCGATACCTTTGGCTTTAGCTTCGGTTTCTGTTAAGCCCATCCATGCAACTTCGGGGTCTGTGTAGGCAACGGAGGGAATGGTGCGGGCATCAAAGTAGGATTTATGTCCTGAGGCATTTTCTGCCGCAATTTTCCCTTCATGTACGGCTTTATGTGCCAACATGGGATTGCCGACAATATCCCCAATTGCATAGATATGTGGAATATTGGTGCGCATTTGTTTATCAACGGGAATAAAGCCCATTTCGTTGACAATCACGCCTGCTTTATCTGCGTCAATCAGTTTACCGTTGGGTCTTCTACCCACAGCAACCAGCACTTTGTCATATATTACAGAGGCGGGCGCATTCGCCCCTTCAAAATGGACTTTTAGACCTTCGGGAAGGGATTCTATTTGGGTCACTTTGGTGTTGAGGTAGATATTGGCGTATTGTTTTTCTATCCGTTTTTGTAAGGGTTTGACAATGTCGCGGTCGCAACCTGTAATGAGTTCGCCTAACAGTTCGACGATACTGATTTCTGAGCCTAAGGCGTTGTAAACGGTTGCCATTTCTAGCCCAATAATGCCACCACCGATGACCAGTAATTTTTTAGGTACATCGGTCAGCCGTAGCGCGTCGGTAGAGTCCATTAAGCGTCGGTCATGGTAGGGAAAACTGGGAATTTTTGTCGGTTGTGAGCCTGCGGCAATGATGGCCGTTTCAAAGGAAATGGTTTTAATACCTTCCGTTGTTTCTACTTGTAAAGTATGCGGGGAGGTAAATTTGCCCGTTCCTGTGACAACTTGTACTTTGCGTTGTTTAGCAAGTCCTGCTAAACCAGAAGTTAAGCGTTTAATAACGCTATCTTTCCAATCGGCGAGTTTTTTTAGGTCAATAATGGGTTGGGTGAAGCTCACGCCGTGTTTACCCATTTCTTGGCTTTCGTTGATGATAGCGGCGGTGTGTAGCAGGGCTTTAGAGGGGATGCAACCCACGTTGAGGCAAACTCCGCCTAATGTGTTGAATTTTTCTACTAAAACAACTTTTTTGCCTAAGTCGGCAGCACGGAAGGCGGCTGTGTAACCGCCAGGCCCTGAGCCTAAGACGAGCACTTCTGCTTGTATATCACTAGAGCCTGCGGGAACATTGGCTGCTTTGGGGGCTGGCTCGCTGGTAACGCTGGGCGCAGGCACTGGCGCGGGTTTACTCGCTACAGCACCACTGCCACTGGTTTCTAAGAGAAGGACGAGTGAGCCTTCTGAGACTTTATCGCCGAGTTTAACTTTTAATTCTTTTACAGTCCCTGCGACAGGGCAGGGGACTTCCATCGTCGCTTTGTCGCTTTCTAAGGTGAGAAGAGATTGATCTTTTTGTACGGTATCACCGACTGCAACCAGCAGTTCAATGATAGCCACGTTTTTAAAATCTCCGATATCAGGGACATGAACTTCTATGATATTGCTCATTATTACTCCTTATGGTGTTTTGAGTATAACCACGCATTATCATGGGTATAGAGAATGCGTGGGGTAGCGATGGGCTTGTGACCCGTTTATGTGGGTAATGGGGGTAATTATTCCAACGCAAGGTTGGGGTAATCGTTTTGCAATCGGTTTTTTAGCACTTCTAAAGCTTGCTGGGTTTGTTGTTGTTGTGTGGTGAGTTGGGCGATGTCTTTGGCTTCGTTAGCAAGGTAGGCATCAAATTTTAAAAAGTGTTTATCCACATCAAATTTTAAATTTTGAATGTAGGGGCGGAGGTGTTCGTGAATACGGCGTTTCAGTTCTTCACTGGTTCTTTGAATGTTTTCGTTGTATTCCGTGATAACTTGGTGTTTGCTCCATTGCGCCCCGCCTCCAACGACGACAAGCCCTAAAGCAACGACTAAACCACCTGTTACGTCTAACCAGATGCCTTGTGAAAGGGTCGCAAGAATACCACCAACCGCTGTAACCCCGCCCCCTGTTGCAAGTACTGCGACAATATTCCAAAGCGGGTTATTGTCGGTCATTGGTTGCATGTGTTTGCCGTCGTTTTTTACGAAAATATTAAAGTATTCTTTAAGTTCGCCTAAAATGCCGTTGCGTTTTTCTGCGATATGGGTAAAAACAGTATCGTTGTTGATTAAGGGGTTTTTTTGCGTCACTTGAATTTTTAATTCAATTTGGGCAACCATTTGTTGTACGTTGTGAGCAACATCAAAAATTCCTGAATTCAGGCGTTCTTGTAAAACGTGTGTGAGTTCTTTTTGTAACCGATTTTTAAAATCTTCTAACCATTCGTTAAACGATTTCGTATTACTCAGTTTATTAATCAGGGGTAAGTTTTTGATGGTTCTGCCTAATAGACTGAATAAGCCAAGCTCTTCACTCATTTCTTGTTCTAAGTCTTTGGCAACTTTATGATAACCTTCAAGGGTGTAATTAATAACGCGGTCAACTTCGTTAATAGAATGTTGTTCGCGTTGTACGAGTAGTTGCTTCACTTCTAAGCGAAAGGCTTGGTCAGCTTCTAATTGTCCTTGACGGGTTTGTAGCCCTTTTTGTAGTTGTTCTAAAATGTGTAAAGCTGTTTTAACGCCATTATGTAGTTTTAAAACAACGGCATTGCTACCCGTGATATTTTCTTGAATATAGGCACGAATGAGATGAAAACCGCTTTTATCGGTTTGCCCTGCTAATTCATCTTTTGCAGAAACGCAAAAAGTACGCGGGTTGTCAATTCCACGTTTTTGAGCTTCTCGCACGACGTTGTTTAAGTTAATGTTTAACCCTTCAGGACTTGCCGCGAGTAAATCGGCTTGTTGAAGAATGAAAATAACTTTTTTGTGCCATTCTTGATGAATATAACTGAGGAATTTCCAAGCAGATTCTTGATAGGGATTGATGCAGGGAAAAACAAAAATAATTAAATCGCTGTGGGGGATAAAATGCTCTGTAATTTCTTGATGTTCTTTAATTGTAACGTTATTTGTGCCTGGTGTGTCGACAATAGCGAGTTCTTTTAAAATATCGATAGGTAGGGTAATTTTCTTTAAATGTTCGTTAAGCACATGTGTGCTTTCTTTTTCACCGTAAACGATTTGTTGGACGGTGTCTGTGCAAGGGTCTGGCGCGACTTTGCATATATCACGACTGAGTAAGGCATTAATAAAACTACTTTTACCCGCTTTTACTTCGCCAACGACCACAAACATAAAGGGGTCAGTTGTCCGCATTCGTAGTTCGCTGACCCAGTCTGTTAATTCTTTGTTACCAACGGCGATGGAAATATCTTGTAATGCTTTTAAATGCGTCGCTAAATCGGTTCGATAATATTGCAATTGTTGGTCAAAAATTTGATCGTTCATGCTGGGTATCCATCATAAAATGGTACAAAGTCTGTGTGATGCGTTCTGTCATCATTGGTTTATAACATGGATTGTTTATCCATCATTTACAATAGCTTTTAAGATAACAGGCTTTATAATCGTTTTTAATGCAAGGAATGCGTTGATATGTGCAGTATTGTATCAGGTTTGAAGGAATTTCTTTTAAATAGTCGTTTCTTGCAAAACGTGTAAAAATAAAGACGTATTTTATTAAAATTAAACCTAAAAAACGAATAATTATAGTCTATTTCTTATGAAAACCATTCGTGAGCAAATTATTCAGCGCATTATGTCTCAACTAGAAACCATCACGAGTATTAATGGTTATGAAAATACTATCGGTTCTGGGCATGTTTACCGTCAAGAAGCGGTGATTAAGCAGGCGAGTCCGCCTGCTGCTGCTGTGTGGGAATTGGAGGAGGAGCGCAAACGTAATGCTTATGGGGGAACAGTGCGTATTTTAAAAGTACGTGTAGAAGCCATTGTCAACGCGCCTGTTGATAAGCATCCCGCGTCTGTCAGCAATGCGTTATTAGGCGATATTGAAAAAGCCTTAATTATTGCTGATACCTCATTAGATTCTTTAATTGATGATATTCAAGATATTGCCGCAGAAATTGCTCATTTTCCACATGATAAAAGTCTGGCAGGCGCGGCGATTGATTTTGAAATTAAATATACAACGGAATGGGGCGACCCGTATTCGCAAGGGTATTCGTAATAATAATCTGAGTTCGGCGAATTTCTTTTAAAAAGACAACAGTTTGTCTGAATCAGGATTTTCAGGATTAAAAGATTGTCTGAATCAGAATTTTCAGAATTAACAGAATTTTCAGAATTAAAAAGACAAGAAAATTAAAAGAATAAAAATTATGTTTTAATTGTTTTAATTGTTTTTAATTGTTTTTAATTCTGCTAATTCTGCTAATTCTGTGAATTCTGATTCAGACAAAAAAAGACCTGCTAGGTTTTGAAAACCTAGCAGGTCTTTTAGTTTAAAAAAGCCAATAGGTTAGCCTTTAATCAATATCCACAACTAAACTTTCTTGGTTAACGATTAAAGTTCCATCTGCAAGGCGATAGCCAAAGCGAATGAACAGTTGTCCTGTTGCGACAAATTGTCCTTGATACATAATCACTTCATTTTGTTCGGCTAATGTTACGTTGTGTTTAAACGGCACTAAAGCTGTAACATCTTTTCCATCCCAGACTTGAATACTGTTGTCTTCTCCTAGCATGAAATAAAGGGTTTGATTAGGTAATAGGGGATGTTTAAACGCTGCATACACTACGATATCCGCCGTTTGTCCAAGATGTTTTGTTTCAGGTTGTATCGTACCTCGAATATTAACAGGGCTTGTCAAGGGTAAGTAAAACCCTTTTGCTGTCTCTGTGCAGAGGTTAGGCAGTTGAATCCCCCCTTTAAAAATGGCATCCGTTGGGAAAGCGGTGTTTACGGTGTAAGCCCCAAGTGTTCCAGAGAAAAGTTCTGGTTCTGGATTATTGCGGGTGTAGCTGGCAATGCCATCTTTTAAGAAATCACGCCCATATAAGGTGTTTTCATCATAGGCATCAATACGCCAGTTATAAATGCTTGTTAAGGGGGCAACAGGACACCATACGTTTTTTTCGGGGTAGTAGCGGGCAATGGTGTTGTAAGAACGCGCATAAACGGTATTTGAGGCAGACAGGGTTAATTCACTGCCTGTAAAGCTGATGTTTTCGTCATTGTTATAAGACTCAATTTTTGCTTGTAAACCGTGATTAATCATTGTCCAAGTCGCACCTTGATCGGTGCTTTTAAAAATGCCTTTATAGCTTTGTGCATATAAGGTGTGTGTGTCTGTGGCAATGCCTATTTGTACAAGACTGCCGAGTAAGTCCATGCTGCCAATGACTTGCCAAGTTTTACCATCATCTGTGCTACGGTAGAGCGCGCCCGCTATTTTGTATAAAACTTGTGGGGTTATGGGGTCAACAATAAATGTGCTGGATGTGTTGGTTTCTTCAAACAGTGCTGACCATGTCGCGCCGTCGTCTGTGGTTTTAAACACACTTGCCTTTCCATTAATAAAGTTTGTGATGAGATATAGGACTTTATTGTCATAAGGAACGGTTAGTAAGTGATGGATAAGATTTGGGCAAGTTTGTAACGTAGTGGGTAATGGGTGGCGGATTTCCGTTTCACCTTGCACTTGGATAGATAGGGATTGGCAATCATTGGTATAGCCGTAGAATTTAAACGGGGTTTGATAGCTATTTACGGCTAAATTTGTTGTTGATAAGGAAAGACTTGTTAGGGTTTGCCATGTTTCGCCTCTGTCTGTGGATTGGAAAAACTCGCCATTAGAGTAGATATAAACGGAAGGGGTATCGATTGCCGCAACAGAATTGGGTGAAAAAACGGCTTCAATATTGCGGGTTTCATGAATCCCTTGGTTTTTAAGTTGCCAATGATTACCGCCGTCGGTGGTTTTCAAAATTCCATAACTGCTCGCTAAATATAAAATATCAGCATTATTGGGGTCTATTACAGCATCATGAATTCTGTTGTATGACATGGTACTGTAAGGCAATCCTGCTTGTAATAATGTCCATGTGTTACCGCCATCAATACTTTTATATATGCGATTAAATTCTAAGCCAGCATCTTGGATGGGTGGATAACGTAAACTACGATAATAGCTTGGGAAATTTTTATAATTTGCTGTTTGAATCGCGTATAAGGTTTGCGGTTGTTGGGCATTCGCAACTAATTGGATTTTGCGAGTGTAAAAATCGTCGCTACTGGTCGGGAAGAGATTTAGCGTTGTTAAATTATCCCCCGTCAAGGTGCTACGGTTTAATGTCCATGTTTCAGTATTGGGCATTAATGTGAGGCTATAGAGGGTTGCTGGTTGGGTTGGTATAACGGTGGCGACCTTAAAAGTGGGGGAGGCAGGATGATTGGTTGCTGTCCAGTGTTTACCGCCATCTGTGCTTTGATATAAGCGCGCTACGGTGATTGTAGCGTCGCCTTGTCCTGTTGTCTGGTAAGCGGTTGTATAGATGGTTGCAGGATTATTGGGGTCTGCAAATAAATCGGGTGAGAAAGATAAACGTTCGTTACCATTATCTTGCCAAGTATTGAACATTTCCTCCCAACGTTTTCCGCCATCTTGTGAACGGTAAATTTTTCCAGCAATTGACCCTTCTGCAAGATTGACATATATCGAACTGGGTGTTGTTGGTGCAATCAAGCGGATTTGTATGCGTTGTTCGGGGGGATAATATCCTCCTTCTTGAATCGGCAGTTCAAATCCTGCATCCGCAGTGACTGCAACCCATTCTCCCTGTATTCCTTCCCGTTTATAAAATACGCCTGTTTTTGCCTGTAATGCGTACCAAATGTCGGCATGAGGGTCTTTGACAGGCACAGAATAGGGGTATTCATAAGATTCTTTTGGAACAAGAGGGGCTTGTGATAATACCCAGTTTTCGCTTTTATCAGTGCTGTAGTAAAGCGTAGTGTTGTTTCCCATTTCGGAAAATAGGGTATAAGGCGTTGTTTGTGTATCCACCCAAAGACGATAAGCCGAGCCGCCGTCAGGTTGATGACCAATTGTCCAGTTATTTTCGCCCGCGAAACTTTGCATACTGGAGAGTAAACCTCCCCATAAAATCAATGTATAAAACTTCATAAAATACCTTTGTCATTAGTTGAACAGTACTTTTTTAAGTACCTATTTGATAACAAAGATATATTATTAAGTGATTAAAAAATACTAGGGTTTTTCCTGATGGAGGTTTGTGTAAGAACTTTATGCGTAAAAAAACGGTTTATCTTCCTATAAATGGTTACATCTTGTTTTTAAAACAAATGATAGCATTTAAGGGTGTTGACGTAACCAAGCAATACGGTCAGTTAATCGTTTTTGCCATTGAGGGCTTAAGCCTTCTGCATGGGCAATGGCTTCTAGCTGTGAAATTTCAGGACGGTGTTCTAGGACATTTTGCCAAAAATAAGCGATGGTTAAGTGGGGATTTGGGCAACTGATGCGTTTAAAACTATCGCCTTGGTTTAGTTTGCCTGCTTGTAGTACGCGATAGTACCAGCCTGTTATGTTGTGTTCTTGAATAAATAGAGAAAGTTTTTCTATACCAAATTTATGGTTGATTTTCCAGCAAGGGCTACGTGGTTGGCTCACTTGTAGGGTGCAATCCCCAAGTTGGTATATATCACCAATACAAACATTGTGCTCATGTAAGCCGATACTGGATAGATTTTCACCCAAACTACCTGCAACAAATTGTTGTGCTTCATGTGGGTATTGAGCAGCTAATTGGGCGTAATTTTCTGCGGCGTAATGATGAATCGCTTTTTCTGCTCCACCGTGTACTCGTTTGTCGGCTTGATAGTCACCAATCAGTCCTAATTCATTTATTTGAATTGTGTTATTAATGGGAAGTTTATAAATGCCTGTCAGTTGTCCCTCTGGGGGTAAGGGGCGAAGTGTGCCGATAAAGAGTTGTGTTAATACCGTGTCTGCTGTCATAAATTTTCCCCTCCCCCTGATGAATTAGGCGTAAAACAGGTGTTGTAAGGCTTCCCCTGGATCAACCGCACGCATGAAGGCTTCTCCAACAAGAAAAGTATCCACCCCTGCATCTCGGAAAATTTTCACATCTTGTGGTGTATGAATCCCGCTTTCAGTGACGACAATTCGCCCTTTAGGAATATCGCCCAATAAATCTAGTGTAGTTTCTAGGTAGGTGTTAAATGTGCGTAAATCACGGTTATTAATCCCTATCAATGTTGTATTTAAGGGGAGTACCCGTTCTAATTCTTCGCGATCATGTACTTCGATTAAGACTTCCATCCCTAAATGGTAAGAAAGCCCTGCTAAATCTTGTAGTTGTGCATCACCTAATGCCGCCGCAATGAGTAGAATGCAATCTGCACCAATCGCACGGGCTTCATAGACTTGATAAGCATCAATTGTAAAATCTTTGCGCAATATGGGCAGGGCACAGGCTGCTTTTGCTTGTTGTAAATAGGCTTCTGTTCCTTGAAAAAAATCATGGTCAGTGAGTACGGATAAGCAGGCAGCATGGCTACGTTCGTAGCTTTTGGCAATTTCTTCAGGGTTAAATTGTGGGCGTATGATGCCTTTGCTGGGTGAAGCTTTTTTGATTTCAGCAATAACGGCTGCTTGACGAACGCGCAAACGTGCTTCAATTGCCCCAATAAAATCACGTGGCGCGGCAGTATCTGCTGCAATGGCACTGAGAGTTTTTAGGGAGCGTTTTTCTGCCCGTTCAATGATTTCTTCAGTTTTGCGCCGTAAGATTTTTTTGAGGATATCAGGTAGTTGATTAGACATGGTGTAATGTGTCAGTCATCGAAAAAGTGATAGTTTACCGACTTTTTCTAGTTGTGCTAAGTCTATTAAAATCCTTTAAAAAGGAAAGTTCTCTTATATTGACTGGGTTATTGTTTCTCTTCATCCTCCCACTCTAATTCGGCAAATGCAGCTGTTACATTACGTTTATGATAGTTATCAAATAGTAACCAGTGATTTTTTTCACTTTGCCCCACTTGTTCAATCGCGCTTTCAATGGGGCGCATTTGTTGAATATAGGCGCGGACTTCTTGGCGAATGGTTTTCAAATATTGTAATTGTTTTTTTAGGCTTAGATGCCAATCCGCTTCTTTAATTTCCCCATGTCCTGCAATGACTTGTTTAACCGTTTGCTGTTGCAGTATTTCTAAAACGTTAATCCAGCCTGATAAATTGCCATCTAAAACGGGAATTCTGTCAACAAATAATAAATCTGCAAGCCATAATGTGTCGGTACTTTCATCATATATGCTTAAATCATTGTTAGTATGAGCAGTCGGGTAGGCTTTGAGTTGAATAATGCGCTCGCCTAAGTCTAATGTTAAGGTCTCTGCGACGGTTTGCGTGGGATAAACCAGTATTTTATCGTTTAAGGGTTCGTCTAATAAGCGAGAAAAAGCACTGATATAGCTGGTGGCATGGCTGGCAAGTGCTTCAGAAAAGCGGGTATTGGCGATGTATTGAGGATGATCATCTAAAAAAGCAGCATTCCCGAAAATATGATCAGGGTGCATATGGGTGTTGATGACGTAACAAATTGGGACAGTGGTTGTTTGTTGAATGCGAGCACGCAATGCTTTACCAACCATTAATGATCCCCCCGTATCAATCACAGCAACACAGGTCTTGCCAACGATAAAGCCAATATTGGCAATATCGCCTTTATTTTCCACATTGGTATCTTCATGTAGTCCATAATGAACATAAATACCATGCGCAACTTCCTTTATTGTAAGGCTTGCATAGGCAGGGGAATAATATAAGGCTGAAAATAGGCTTATTAAGCAAATTTTAAATAAATTTTGCATCATGGTTTGCTCCTCTAAAGGTCTTTTTTGTAAGCATAAGGCAGAAAATGTGTATTAATTGTGCATTCTTTTTTTATAAAGAGGGAAAGTTATCGTTATTAATAGGGATATTAGATAATAATTGATTTATTGAGTCACTATTTTTAGTTAGGGGTGCTGATCATGATGAATTTAACGCTCTCTAAGAAAACAATCTTGGTCATTGACGACATGCCAGATAATGTGCGCTTATTACTGAAACTACTGACAGAAGCAGGGTTTCGGGTATTAGTTGCACGTGATGGGCGTGAAGGGATTGCACGGACTGAATATATTCAGCCTGATTTAATTCTATTAGATATGATGATGCCTGAAATGAATGGATTTGATACGTGTAAGATATTAAAATCACAGGATAAAACAAGGCATATTCCCATTGTTTTTATGACAGCAATTGCTGATACAGCCAGTAAAGTGCGAGGATTTGAATTAGGGGCGGTAGATTACATTACAAAACCTTTTCACAGTGCTGAGGTTTTAGCGCGTGTTAATGCACAATTACAAATTCATCAGTTACAAAATACATTACGTCAACAAACAATTGTACTAGAAGAAAAAAATAGAGATTTAGAAGCCTTTGCGCAGATGGTCGCACATAATTTAAAAAGTCCTTTATCTTCATTAATTAATGTCTTAGATATGGTTGCAGATGAAATTACCATACAATCTGAAAGTTATGAAAAAATACGTTGGTCGATTCAAGTTGGATGGGATATGAATCAATGTATTGAAGCATTATTATTATTGGCGCGTGTGGGCGGTGAAACAGTATTAGAGTTAGAGCCTTTAGATATGGTGAGTTTAATCAATACTGTGGTTCATCAACGCTTGGATTATAGCATTAAGAAAAAACGCGCCATTATCAACATGCCCGAGGAATTACCCATTGCGCAGGGCTATCCGCTATGGGTTTTAGAAATATGGAGTAATTATCTGAGTAACGCTCTAAAATATGGTGGAACTCCTCCCATGCTAACCATCGGCGCAGATGAACAAGACAATAAAATGTTGCGTTTTTGGGTAAAAGATAATGGAACAGGGATTACGCAAGAACAACAACAAAAATTGTTTATGCCATTTAGTCGTTTAAATTTGCAAACTGAAGGGTATGGGCTAGGACTATCAATCGTGCGTCAAATTGTTGAAAAACTAGGTGGGCAAGTTGGTATAGAAAGCCAATTAGGTCAAGGAAGCCTGTTTTATTTCACACTGCCTGCTTATCCAATTGAATGAATAACCTCTTTTATTCCTCGCTCTTTCAACGGCTGTTAAAATTCTCCTTAATGGGAGTTGCTGTTATACCACATGGTTATGTCGCCAGTGTTTTACTGGTAGCACTTAGCTATTTTCTGATGGGCAAATTATTATTATTAATGGCAATTCCACCAAGCTATACCGCTGTTGCTGTCTGGCTGCCTGCGGGGATTGCTTTAACTGCTGTTTTACTCAAAGGGACATCTATACTTTTAGGCGTGTTTTTAGGCTCTTTTACGCTGAATACATTCAATTTGCTTGATAGTACGAGCTTTTTTAGTTTAATCAGCTCTATCACTTTAACAAGCTGTATCGGCATTGGGGCGAGTTTACAAGCGTGGGCAGGCGCATGGCTATTACGACGATTTATCGGTTTTCCCTGTGAATTAAAACAAGAAAAAGAAATCGTTATCTTCCTCTTTTTTGTTGCAATGGGCAGTTGTTTAATCAGTGCAACAATCAGTATTACAGCGCAATATTATTGGGGACTGTTAAATAAAGAATATTTTACTTTCAACTGGTTAACTTGGTGGGTTGGCGATAGCATTGGAGTTATGATTGCAACCCCTATTTTGCTCAGTTGGTTTGAAAAAACGCGCACAGTTTGGCAACGTCGCCGTTTATTTCTAGCACTACCACTTGCTATCACTTTACTAGCTGTTTTAAGCACTTATCTTTATATCAGTCATATAGAACAAGCACGGATTATTAAAACGTATCAAGATAAAGCTGGTTTACTCGCACAAACGTTACAAACAGAAATAGAAATGCAATTAACGGCTTTACAAGCAATTAATCTATTTTTTAGCAATAATCCCCAAGCAACACAACGCGAATTTCACGCACTGACTCAGCCACTCTTAGCAACAACGCCATTTATTCAAGATATTATTTGGTGTGTCGCGCTACCCCATTCAGAACGTGCATATTATGAAGCAGAAAACAAAACGCATTTACCCCTGACACAATTGAGTGAATGGAGTGAACAAAAGCAAGCCGCAAAAAATCGCCCTTTCTATTTGCCTATTCACGCGATTGAATCACGACAACCAGAAAATACACTGGAAATAGGCACAGATTTATCGACCGTCTTGACCCAACTAGACCAAAATATCAATGAGATACAAATTTATTACGCCGATTTATCTCATCACGCACCACAACGCGAGCTGAATCTGATTCTCGCCGCTCCCATCAGTTATACATTAACAAACAATGTACATAAAAGTTTTATCATCGTTCAATATCAATTAGATAATTTGTTTAAAACAATTTTTTCTCGTGAGGAAAATACACCGTTTTCGATACAACTCAGTAATGTGTTAAATCAACGAAAAACATTAGTGTTATATGAAAATCAAGAACCTAATAATAATTTAATAAAAGATTTACGAGATATTACTTTTAAAATCCCGATTACGGTTGCTAAACAACAGTGGATTTTACAGCTAACCTTATCAAACACCTATTTATTAAAAAATCCCTCTTTACAATCATGGGGGATTTTATTAATTGGCTTATTTTTCTGTTGCTTATTAGGCGCATTTCTACTCCTCGTCACAGGACGCACCGCATTAGTTGAAAAATTAGTTAATGATAGAACCGCAGAACTTGCTCAAGTTAATTTAACTCTACTTGCCAATATTAATGAACGTAAGCAGATAGAAACAGTTTTACAACAACGTGTTATTGAATTAGCAGAAGCACGTAAAAGCATGTTTAATTTACTCTCGGAAGCCATTTCTTCGCGTAAACGTGCTGAGTTATTAACGGTTGAATTACAAGAAACCTTGCGTTTTTCAGAAAAAATGCGGATTGAACTCAGTTTTGCTAAAGAAGCCGCTGAAGCAGCCAATCGATATAAAAGTATTTTTTTAGCCAATATGAGCCATGAACTGCGTACCCCGTTAAACGGCATTTTAGGCTATACGCAAATCTTGCGACGTGACCAATCGCTAGGACAGCCACAAAAAGAAAAATTGCTCAGTATCCAACGGAATGGCGAGCATCTGCTCACGTTGATTAATGATGTTTTAGATTTATCAAAAATTGAAGCAGGCAAATTAGAATTACATCGCAATAATTTTAAATTTGACTTATTTTTTAAAGATATTGCTGATTTATTCACCCTGCGCTGTGGACAAAAAGGGCTGCAATTCCTCACGCAACCCTTATCTAGCCTTCCAAAAATTGTGTATGGTGATGAAAAACGCTTGCGCCAAATCTTATTGAATTTACTCAGTAATGCAGTGAAATTTACAGTTAATGGTGAAGTCTATTTCCGCGTTATTTATAGCAATAACCGCGCTCGTTTTGAGGTGGAAGACACGGGTATTGGTATTGCTACTGAACAACATGACGCTATTTTCTTACCGTTTAAACAAGTCGGCGATTTAAGTCATCAAATGGAAGGCACAGGTTTAGGCTTGAGTATCAGTAAGAAATTAGTAGAACTGATGGATGGCACTTTATATGTTGAAAGTGTGGTTGGTGTTGGTTCAGTTTTTTGGTTTGATATTGAATTGCCTGAAATTGTGATGGAAGCTCCAAGCCAAGAGCCATTAGAAGAGAAAAAGCAATATTCATTAATACAGATAAAAGGCAATAAACAACGGATTTTAGTGGTTGATGATATTGCAGAAAATCGTCAAGTTTTGAGCCAATTGTTGAAAGAATTTGGGTTTGAAGTGCAAACCACTGAAAATGGAGACAGCGCACTGAAACAAGCAACGCAATTTTTACCTGAAGTCATTATTACCGATTTGCGGATGCCCGTGATGGATGGCATTGAGTTAACAAAGAAGTTACGTCAACAAGATGTTTTTAAAGAAACCTTGATTATCATGCTATCCGCTCATGTCTTTGATAGCGATAAACAAGCCAGTATTGAGGCAGGCTGTAATGAGTTTTTAACCAAACCATTACATATTGAAAGTTTATTAAAAATCCTACAAGCCTATTTTCATATCGATTGGAGTTATGACGTTGATACGGAAGAAACTAGCGACAGTAGTGATACCACTGTACCGCCTAATTCACAACAAGCGGAAGCCTTATTGGAGTTTATTAATGCAGGCAATATTCGCCGCATCATTGAATATGCAAGACAGTTACAAGTAACCCACCCTGCTTTACAGTGGTTTACCGATGATATTATTCAACTCGCTAAAGAATTTGATATTGATAAATTAAAAGCGTTAGTGAGTCCTTATATTGATAAATTGTAATGTCTTGCTTAAGCCTGAGGTAATAATCTCCCCATTAAAAATCCTTCAACGCGGTTTAACATTTGGCGAATGGTGTCAGGGTTTTCAGGGTCAAATCCATATTCTGTGCGTGCTTCTAAGGGTAATGCTTGTTTTAAATGACGCAATTCAGAGCTTAACGCTAATAAGCTATCATTACTCTGCGGTAAAGTGCGTAATGTGTGTAATAACTCGTCGAATGGACTTTCGTCTTGTTGTAGCGCGGTGGAAATAGCGCGGGTATTTAAATAAATTTTTTCTACCCAAACACTGCCTAAACCCACATCGGTTGCAATCGAGCGAATTTCATTACTCCAGCGTTCTGTATTGCTATGCAATTCTGCATGTGCTGGGCATGTGCCTTCTATCATGATGCGTAACGCAAGCGGGCGACCATCTGCTGTTTGCAAGGTTGCTAAGACAGTTTCCCGTACTTTATCCACAATTTCATCTGCCGTAGCGATGTGAGCGACATCAACGGTACACACGCCCCAACGTAAAACATCCACAGGACAGTGAGTAAGTGTGGTTTTATGTTCATCGTTCACAGTGACCAGTGTGCAACCTTTCGCACCTGTTTCACGCACATGTCGCCCTTGTAAATTGCCTGAAAACACAATATACGGGTCAGCATGAAGAATTTCACGATTATGTACATGACCTAACGCCCAATAATCATAACCTTGTGTTAATAAATCTTGCACGCTGCAAGGTGCGTAATTATCGTGTCCTTCTCGACCATTGACGGCGGTATGCAATAAACCGATGTTGTAATAGCCTGCAATGGCTGGCGGATAATTTAGGCTGATATTGTCTGTTACTGCTTTTGTCGCAAAACTTTGTCCGTGAATCGCAACGCCAATCTTTTCTAAAATCACGGTTTCAGGCGAATGGGTGCTAAATTCCTTTACATTATCAGGCAGGCGCAATTGTTTTGTAATGCTACTGCCCGCATCGTGATTGCCTAACACAATGAAAACAGGGATATTGACCTCACGTAAACGGGTCATTTGCTGATTAAAAAATAAACCCGTGTTGTAATCCTTCCAATCCACATCGTACAAATCCCCCGCAATCAGTAAAAAATCTACGGCTTCCGCGCAGGCTAAGTCGACAAGATTAATAAACGCCCGACGGGTCGCGCTTTGCATTTGTTCAGCGGGGACACCTTCATAGCGAGCTAATCCGCATAAGGGACTGTCTAAATGAATATCCGCAGCGTGGATAAATTTCATCGAAATTACTCCTATAAAACGATTCTCATGATTAAGGCTACTCTAAATTTTATTTTTAGGCAATAACTATATGTATATATTTTATTATTTAAATGTCAAGTGAGAGTTTAAAGCACTTATAAATGAATAAAGTCGCAGAGAATAATCAGCGATTTAATAGAATTAAATGCAGATGTATTAAAAAAATAGAGAATCATGAATACAACGACATTTAGAAAAAAAGGAAGTGGAAAATAGCCATACTTGGGATTGTCAAGTTAAAAAATTTATTTAATTTGTTATGTAACTTATTTAAAAATATGAATTTTTATTTCAGTCTGTTTTTGTTTATTAGCATGGTATTTTGCAGCGTTTGAAACATTTCGGTAAAAAACCGCGAGAATAAAACATAAAACTCATGAAGTGTTAGCGTTTACGCTGATATAACCGTGTTAAAGGTTTGCCACCGCTTTATTAAATCAGGGTGATTTGAAAAATCAGCGGAGATATAGGGAGTTTCACGTAAGATGAATTGCTTAGATTTGGTCTAGTTAGTGCTTAAGTTTAGATTAATCATTTGTTTTGTGTGCATTAATACCTTACTAAATCAATTGTTATTCGCTGTAATGGAACACCCATGAAACGCATTTTTTTATTAAGTTGTCTCTGCTTCCCTTGTCTTGTTAGGGCTGAAATTGTCCTTGATGGGTCTTTAGGGCAAACACTCACCCTGTCCGCACCTGATTATCAAATTGATGCTACTTTAGGGCAACAAGTTGGCGGTAATTTATTCCATAGTTTTCAAAAATTTAATTTAAATATGGGCGAAAGTGCGACTTTTACAGGGGATGAAACGATTGCGCGGGTTATCAGTCGTGTGACAGGGGGCGAAGCCTCTTTTTTAGACGGGACATTGCGCAGCACGATACCCCATGCAGATTTTTATTTCATTAACCCACAAGGCATTATTTTTGGACAACATGCGCGGTTAGATATTCAAGGGAGTGCCTATTTTTCTAGTGCAGAACGGTTAGTTTTTGCAGATGGTTTAGTTTTTGAGGCACAAGCGACTGCAACGCCGTTGTTAAGTAGCGCGCCTATCAGTGCCTTTGGGTTTTTAAATTCTCATCCTGCTGGTATTAGCGTGAATCAAGGGCAATTAGTTGTGCCAACTGGTGAACAGTTAGCCCTCGTTGGGGGAGAAATTCGCATTCGGGGAGAAAGTTTTTATTTATCCACTGAAGAAACAGGGCATGTCCCTGAAATTAGTAAAAGTGCTGTTTTACAAGCACCTGAAGGGCGTATTGATTTAGTGAGTGTGGACAGTGCGGGCGAGGTATTGTTTAGCTCAGAAGGGATTAATACGTCGACAATCCGTACATTTGCACCGACACGCTTAGAAAATGCTTATGTTGATGTAAGCGGTATGGGTGGTGGGCATATTTTTATTCGAGCAGGGATATTGCAGTTACAACAGAGTCATTTGCGCAGTTATAGCCGAAATCAAACGGGTGGATTAGTGCGTTTAAGCGCAGACTCGATAGAATTTGATGGCAGTGAATTATTTACGCATACCTTTGGGCAGGGAAACGCAACAGATATTATTTTAGAAGCACAAACCCAGATTTGGTTACATGGGCATAATCTTCAAGGTGAAGAGCAACGTGCCAGCTCTATTGCCGCCTATACCTATAGTAAAGAGGCAAATGGAGGACAATCTAGCGATATTTCTTTGCAAGCTCAACAAATTATTTTTGAAGAAGGCGGGCATTTTATTGGTAGTGTAGAAGGAACAGGGGGCGGTGGTTTTGTCACGTTTCGCGCAGGGGAACTTATTTTATTTCAGGGTGAGTCGTTAAGCCGTTGGCGGGCAGGCATTACGGTGGATAATGTCAGCCGAACCAGCAACAGTGGCGATGCGAATAGCGTGTTATTAGAGGCAAAAGAGATTGTTTTTAAAGATGGCGCAGGTATAGAAGGTGGAACGCGCGGGGTTGGCGACTTAGGAAATTATACGATTCACGCCAGTGACCGCTTAGAATTATCAGGCGTACAAGCCAGCAATGGGACAGGAAGCCGTATTTTAGCGCGGGTGTTGGGTGGGAGTTTGGGCGGTGGTGGCGGTACGATTAGCATTGAAGCAGGCGACATTGTGCTAGATGATGGGGCTATCATCTTAGCTACGACGACAGGGAAAGGTAATGGTGGGAATATTATTATTAAAGTAGATAATACCTTAGCGTTACAAGGAACAACTGCCAACGGTTCAGGCAGTGGCATTATTGCCAATTCTGAAGGGGCAAGAAATATTAAAAATATTGGTAAAGGTGGCACAATTGTTATAGAGGCAAAAGAATTACGGATGCAAGAAGGTGCAATTATTTCAAGTAATTCATTAGGTACTGTCGCCAGCAGTGCAAATGATGCGGGAGAAATTTATATTACAGTTACGGGCGATATGATTCTTCAAGGCGTTAATCCCTACGGAGAAACCGAAGAGGGTTTTGGGACAGGCATTTATGCGCGTTCTTTTACGCAACAGCAAGAAACAGGCGTTGTGGGTAAAGCAGGTAAAATTCGTATTTCTGCAACCCGTTTAATGCTAAAAGATGGCGCATTGTTGAGCAGTAGCACTAACAGCAATCAGGCAGGCGGCGATATAGAAGTTCATGCGCAAGTTTTACTGATTCAAGGCGATTCTAGTCAAATAACGCTACAGTCCCCAAATAGTAATCAACAAGATTTTGCAGAAGATATTGCACGCCCGCCGCTCACCTTATCGCAAAGTGGCATTTATGCGCGTACCGAAAGCCCTTTTAGCAATGCGGGACAAGGTGGAACGATACATTTATTTATTGATAACTTGGTATTAAAAGGTAACGCTAATATTTCAACCGCAAGTACAGGTGATGGGCAAGCAGGTTCTATTGATATTCAAGCACAATCAATGACATTACAAGATAATAGCCATGTGACAACGGAAGCTGTCAACGCGGGCGGTGGTGATATTTACCTACAAGTCAGTGACATTTTACATTTGCAAGATTGCCAATTAAACACACGGGTACAAAATGGAACGGGTGACGGTGGCAATATCACGATTACAGCCCCGCAGTTCATTATCTTAGATAATAGTCAAATTATTACCCAAGCAATTGCAGGCAATGGTGGCAATATTTACCTGAGTACACAAGAGTTTATTGCTGGTGAAAGCCTTGTTGATGCTTCCTCAGAATTGGGTATTGATGGTGAAATACTCATTTCTTCCCCCGCTAAAAATTTAACAGGTTCATTAATCATTCTCTCTGCGAATTTTGCAGATGCCAGTGTTTTAATTAAAGACAACTGCAAAGTTGTTAAAGATGTAAAAGAATTAAGCCGTTTTACACATAAGATGGAACGGGATGGCGTACCTAAAGCCCCTGAACATTGGTTTGAGTAATTAACCTGAGTTCTGTGAGATTTATAAAATAAAACAGAGACCTGCTAGATTTTCAAACCCTAGTGGGTCTTTTTTTGTCTGAATCAGAATTCACAGAATTTTCAGAATTAGCAGGATTAAAAAGCGTGATTCGCATTAATTTCTTGGTTTTAGGTTTTAAATTCTGTTAATTCTGAAAATCCTGATTCAGACAAGCTGTTGTCTTTTTAAAAGAAACTTGCCGAACTCAGGTTAATTAGAAAAAAACTAGAAGAGCGGAGATGCAAATACTTGTACCCAATAATGTTGATAACAACCATCAACGCGGTACGCATATCCCAATCCCATTACCGTAAATTCAGGCTTGAGAATATTGGCACGATGTCCTGCACTTTGTAGCCATCCTGCCATAATCTCGTTAGGACTTTGTAAACCCACAGATAAATTTTCACCCGCAAATCGAAAAATATACCCCAATGCTTGCAGTCGGTCGCCCACAACCCCGCCTTGTCTATCCACATGATCAATATAATCGTAACAAGCCATTTCGTCCGCCTGTTTTTGTGCGCTTTGCATTAAAATAGGCGAAAGCTGTAGCGGTAAAGCTCCTACTTGCTGGCGAGCAGTATTTGTTAATACCAATACACGCTGAAATGCGGCATGCATCTTTATTTCCTCCATTTTTTGAGTGAGATACGACACTAATCGTGATATTTATCGGATTAGAAAGGAACATGCTAGAATAAAAATAATTGTTTAATCGTTTAGTTTCTGTATAAGTGTCGGATTTTACTCCCTACCAACTGAACAGTTAAAACTTAAACCCGCACCACTGGAAGACCACCAATGGCAACAGACCCTAAGTTGTTAATATGTTACGCACATCAAGACGAGACATTTAAAAATACGCTGTTAGCCCATTTACAGGATTTGCGCCAACAAAAAGCCATCACTGTGTGGGAAGATTTGCAACTACAAGAAGGGGCTTTACAGCTTGCGACCTTAGAATTGGAATTACGTCAAGCAACGGTAATTCTTCTCCTTGTCAGCCCATTTTTTATGCAGTCTGATTTTATAACCATGCCGAGCTTAATCCGCTTGTTTAAACAATTAACGCTGACGGGTAAACGGGTTGTGCCGATTATTTTAACTAGTGGCAATTGGGGGGCTTTAGAATTCTGTAAAACACAGGCTTTGCCAAAAGGTGACGTGCCACTAGACCGCACGGTTTATCCCATTGAAGAATGGCAAGCGATTGCTAAACGGGTTAATCGTTGGTGTACAGAACAACAAATGACTGCGACGGATGACATGCCAATTCTTGTCGATTTACAGCATTTACCAATTATGAGTATGCCCTTAGTCGGACGACGGTTTGCTTTATCCACATTAACCGATGCATTTGAAAGCAAAAATACATTTATTGTCAGTGTTACCGCCCCTGCAGGGGTGGGGAAATCCGCATTGGTCAATGCATGGTTAGAAAAAATAGCACCTCATTATTTAGGTGCGTCTTATGTCTTTGGTTGGTCGTTTTATGGACAAGCCGATGAACAGCCTAGCGTTTCCTCCAGCTTGTTTTTAACCCAAGCCTTGCGTTTTTTTGGACATACAGATGAATTACCTCTAACCGATGATGCGAAAGCATTACGTTTAGTCACTTTATTAGCCAATAAACCCACTATTTTAATTTTAGACGGAGTGGAAACCCTGCAATACGCGCCGAGCGTGCGCAGAGGCGCGTGTGCCGATTTAGGCTTAAAAACTTTTTTACAAATTTTAAAAACCTCTCCATTGGGGGGACAGCGTTTGGTCGTACTGACATCACGGCAAAAAATTATTGAATTAAGTGATATTGAGCAACGCGGTTACACTAATTTAGTGCTCGATAATTTAAACGTTGGAGAAAGTGCACGGTTATTAAAATCTTTAGGTATAAAAGGCTCACCATGGCAACTGGTTTCTGTGGTTAAGACGTATAAAGGTCATGCCTTAGCCTTGATGTTATTAGGAAATTTATGTGTTGATGTCTATGCAGGCGATGCGACACAACATGCCCGTTTACCCGCGTTATCAGTTGCGGAAGAACAGGGCGGGCAAGCATTACGGGTTTTACAGTTTTACGACGAAAAATTCTGGACAGTCAATGCGCCAGAACGGATTTTCTTACAAGTGTTAAGCCTGTTAGACCGTCCGTTAACCCTTGTAGAACGGCATGTGTTATTTGAACAAGCACAATTAACTAAAGCTGTTCGCAAACTCAGCGAATTAGAATGGGCGGGCGTGATTTTTCATTTAAATAAACTTGGTTTAGTTTATACGCAAGCACAACAAAATCCGCCAACATGGGACACGCATCCCTTAGTGCGTCAATATTTCCGTGAACAATTACGTACACAACAAAAAGACATTTGGCAAGATGCACATCATCAGCTATTCGAACACTTCCAAAATTTTCCCACAACCAATCAGCCTGATACCTTAGCCTCTTTAGAGCCTTTATACCGTGCGGTTACTCATGGTTGTTTAGCAGGTGAATATGAAGCTGCTTTACGTGTTTATCGTGAGCGGATTTTACGCGGTGATCAATATTTTAGTACCCAACAATTAGGGGCGTTTTCTGCTGATTTAGCTGTGATTGCCAGTTTTTTTGAAGCAGGCAATTGGGCAAAACCGATTAATAGCCTCTCTATTGCTGACCAAAGTTGGCTTCTAGCACAAGCGGCTTTTTATATGATGGCGTTAGGACAATTAGAAGAAGGATTGATGCCTTTAAAAGGGGCGGCAATGCTTTGTAAAACTCGCCAAGATTGGAAAAACGCGGCAAAAGCGCAAAATAACCGCGCGGATTTATTATTGACCTTGGGACGCTTAAGCGAAGCGGAAGAAGTCGCACAAACCGCCATAGAATTGGCTGAAACCAGTCAGCACACCTTTACACGATTACTGTGTCATGCCAAATTCGGCAATTTATTACATCAGTTAGGCGAATTAGATTATAGCCATGCAGCTTTTGAATTGGCTGAAATGTTACAAGTACAAGACCAGCCAAACGACGGGCAATTGTATTCGCTCATTGGTTCACAATATTGCGATTTATTACTGGATACAGCACAAAGTGCCGCAGAGCGCGAGGCGATTTTGTCACGTGCGCAACAGTCCTTACACATTGCAGAAGATGGCTTAGGATTAGTCAGCATTGCCTTTGGACGTTTAACCTTAGGAAAGGTTTTTAATGCCTTAGCGCGTAGTCAAGAAGCCTTGCCTTTATTAAATTCTGCAGTGCAACAATTGCATCTTGCTGAAGTATTTTTATACATTCCTGAAGCCTTATTAGCCCGTGCAACGGCGTATCAACAATTGAAAAATTGGGAGTTAGCAAAGCGCGATGTTGACGAAGTATTAGAAATTGCTAAACGTTGCAATATGCACTTGTATGAAGTAAAAGCAAATCTATTACTGGCTAACTTACTGTTAGATAGGTATGCCTTACAACTGCAACCAAATGCAACACCATTCTTAAATCAGCTAGGTGTGGGAGATAATCCGCTCACGCAGGTAGAAACTTTATATAGTCAAACCTCGCGTTTATTGTATGAAATGAACTACCGCTTGCGTTTAGCCGAATTATCATTATTAGGCGCACGGTTAGCACATTATACCCATGCAACTGATAGTGCTATTCATCATTTAGAAGTGGCTCAATCACGGATTGTTGCGATAGAACAATGGGGATTATTAGCCCATTGGGAGCGTGTACGTACAGAAATCGGTTAGTAATCTGAGTTCGGCGAGATTTTTAAAAAGACAAGCATTTGTCTGAATCAGGATTAACAGAATTTAAACCCTTTGAACCAAGAAATTAAGGTGAATCACGCTTTTTAATCCTGCTAATTCTGATTCAGACAAAACAGAGACCTGCTAGGTTTTGAAAACCTAGCAGGTTTTTTTATCTGAAAATATAGCCATGCTTAGGTTTGTTAATCATTAATCGCATGAATCATGCTCCAGTAACCGAATAAATTAATCGGCGTTACTTCCTTCACAATCAGATTATTGTGTGTAATAAATTCTTCTAACGATAAATCTGTTCTAAATCCGATAACTTTTGCAAAAAGGGTTAAAAACTGTTCAAAACGTCTAACCCATGAATTTTGATGACTAAAATGGTTTACAAAGAAAATATCACCATGTGGTTTACAGACTCGTTTAATTTCTGCAACGAAAACTTGTGGGTCTGGCACAACAGAGGCAACATACATGGCGACCACTTTATCAAAGCTATTGTCGGGAAAGCAGAGTTGTTGTGCATCAGCAACGGCAAACGCGACATTTTTTAAGCCATCACGCTCACTTAAAATCTTCGCCTTGTTTAACATATGGGGCGATAAATCAATACCAATAATCATAACATCGGACGGATAAAGGGGGAGCGATAAGCCTGTCCCCGCGCCGACTTCTAATACTGTATCCCCTGATTGGCATTTCATCTGCTCTACTGAACGCATCCGCCCTGGATGGAAAACCCAACCAAAAATAATATCGTAAACACTTGCATAACGTTTATAAGCATTGACAACGGAGTCTTTATCCATTTGATTTTTTAAAGCCTTATAAATTACTGAACTTGAAGTTACTGCGTAAGTAGATTTAAGTCATTCAATTCTTTTGAATGTACTGAATAGTTGGTAATTTTAACAGTTTTTTGAAATTAACGATTAACACGCAGGTTAAAGTCAATCATATTTATATTCTGATAGCTGGTTTTTTTGTTATATTAAGCAATATAAAAGTCTAATATTTACAGTAAAATAGCGTTACTGTGCTGGGGGTGTACACGCGAATAAAGCAGGCTTTGATACACTATGCAGTCAATCATAACGATAACGAAAACCTTATAAATGGCTACCTTAAATTGAATGGTGTCATGCAAATAATGAGACATTAACAACACATCCGTTTGTTGGCGTACAGAAAAAATCGAATCACTCAAGGAGAGGCAAGAATGCACGTGGAAAAAAAATCCCGTTTTGTGAGTCGTTTAACCCGCGATACGCTCGCGTTAATTTTGGCAGGGGGACGCGGTTCACGTTTAGGCCCGTTGGTCGACTGGCGTGCAAAACCCGCTGTGCCTTTTGGTGGAAAATTTCGCATCGTCGATTTTCCACTGTCTAATTGTCTCAATTCAGGCATTAATCGCGTGGGGGTAACAACGCAATATAAGGCGCATTCATTAATTCGGCATATTCAACGCGGTTGGGGGTTTTTACGGGGTGAATTTGGCGAATTTATCGAGTTATTGCCTGCACAGCAACGTTTAGATAAACCGATGTGGTATTCGGGAACGGCTGATTCGGTTTATCAAAATTTGGACATTATTCGTAGCCATGAGCCTGAATATGTTCTGATTCTTGCAGGTGATCATATTTATAAAATGGATTACGGCACGATGATTGCCCATCATGTCAACCACAAAGCTGATATGACGGTCGGTTGTATTGAAGTGCAACGCGATTTAGCCAAAAGTTTCGGCGTGATGAGTGTTGATGAGTGTGGTTGGGTGACACAATTTCAAGAAAAACCCAGCCATCCTGAACCCCTGCCTAATGACCCTAATCAATCGCTTGCCTCCATGGGGATTTATTTATTTAACTGGTCTTTTTTATCAGAGCAGTTAATTGAGGATGCAAAAAACGCTGATTCTAGTCATGATTTTGGACGCGATATTATTCCACGTATTATCCAATCTCATCGCGTAATGTCTTATCCTTTCCGTGACCCTGTGACTAATAAACGGGCTTATTGGCGTGATGTAGGAACATTGGATTCTTTCTGGGAAGCCAATATGGAGCTGGTTGCCGTTGAGCCAGAATTAAATTTATATGATAAAGAATGGCCCATCTGGACATATCAAGAGCAATTGCCCTCCGCTAAGTTTATTTTTGATGATGATGGACGACGTGGAATGGCAATTGACACAATGGTTTCAGGTGGTTGCATTATTTCAGGGGCAGTGGTTAAGCATTCGCTCTTATTTTCAAATGTGCGTGTAAATGATTTTTCCCATGTACAAGACAGCGTGATTTTGCCTGATGTGACGATTGGAAAAAATTGCCGTTTACATAAAACCGTCATCGATAAAGGCTGTCGTATTGCGGATGGTACGGTGATTGGTGAAAATCGAGAAGAAGATGCAAAACGCTTTTATATCAGTCCTAAAGGTGTTGTTTTAGTTACTCCTGATATGTTAGGACAACGTATCCATTCCGTGCTTTAAGCGAGTCATGCCTCTATGTTTGAACAAGTTGATACTATTGCAGCGATTGCAACCCCCGCAGGACGCGGTGGCGTTGGCGTTATACGTATTTCAGGCACGAATGTGCCCGTTATTGCACAATCGATTTTGCATAAATTGCCTAAGCCTCGTTATGCCGCTTATAGCCAATTTTTAAATGCACAAGGTGAGTTGATAGACCAAGGCATTGCCCTGTATTTTCCTGCGCCGCATTCTTTCACAGGGGAGGCAGTGCTAGAACTGCAAGGACACGGCGGGGCGGTGGTGATGGATCAATTACTCGCTGCCGTCCTCAATGCAGGTGCACGTCTTGCCCAACCAGGGGAGTTTTCCGAACGGGCTTTTTTAAACGGTAAAATTGATTTAACCCAAGCGGAAGCCATTGCTGACTTAATCGACAGCGCGTCTGTACAAGCGATGCGTTCGGCGTTACGCTCGCTACAGGGTGATTTTTCTCGAAAAATAAATAAGTTATTAGAACAGCTTATTTTATTAAGAACGTATATCGAAGCGGGTATCGATTTTGTTGATGAAGAAATCGACTTGTTGGCAGATGGGCAAGTATTGCGACAACTGACTGAGTTACAACACACGGTAAAGGCAATTTTTAATCAAGCACAACAAGGCTTTTTATTAAAAGAGGGGGTACATATTGCCTTAGTTGGCGAGCCTAATGTAGGGAAATCGAGCTTATTAAACTGTCTGGCTGGGCGCGAAACTGCCATTGTGACTCCAATTGCAGGCACAACCCGCGACATTGTCCGTGACCAAATTCAATTAGACGGGATGCCCTTACACATTATCGACACGGCGGGATTGCGTGACACAGATGATATTGTTGAACAAGAAGGAATTCGGCGCACAAAATTGGCTTTGCAAGCGGTTGATTTAGTCATTTTACTGTTAGATGACCGTTACGCCGATGACCAAGCCACGCCTGAATTACTGGCTAGTATTCCGAGTAAACCACTGATTATCAGAAATAAAATTGATTTAAGTGGACATGAAGCAGGCATTAGCCCGCAAGGAATGGTTTATATTTCGGCAAAAACAGGGGCAGGAGTGGAAGATTTAAAACAGACCTTACGTGAGCGTTTAGGCTTACAAACGCAAACCGAAGGCACTTTTATTGCCCGTCGTCGTCATTTAGACGCACTAACGCGCACTTTAACCGCGTTGCAAAATGCCATGTCTTACATCCACAGTTATCAAAATGAACTGCTCGCTGAAGAATTACGCCTTGCACAACAAGCGTTAAGCGAAATCACAGGCGAATTCACCCCCGACGATTTATTAGGGCAAATTTTCTCAACGTTTTGTATTGGGAAGTAAAATGAACGGGGATAAAACAGGACTAGCAGTTTTCCAAGGACTGCCAGCCCTGAGTGGGGTTCTTTTTTTGCCAAACTGACTTTATAACAATAACGCTTTGCGACGGTTTTCCATCATTCGTTCAATAATCGGTGTGAAAATCACTTGTAATGCAAATCCAATTTTTCCACCGGGGATAACCAAGGTATTGGGACGTGACATAAAAGAATCGTGAATCATCCGCAATAAATAGGGATAATCTTGGTCACGATATTTATTAAACCGAATCACAACTAAACTTTCATCAGCGGTTGGAATATCCCGTGCAATAAAAGGGTTAGACGTGTCAACTAAGGGAACACGTTGGAAATTGATATGTGTCCGTGAAAACTGCGGCACAATGTAATTGATGTAATCAGGCATACGACGCAAAATTGTATGCACAATTGCCTCAGGGGAATGCCCACGCTCGGCAATGTCTCGGTTAATCTTTTGAATCCATTCTAAATTAATACTAGGCACAACGCCGATTAACAAATCTACCCACTGCGTGACATCCACGTCTTTTGTCACAATGCCACCGTGTAAGCCTTCATAAAACAGTAAATCCGTTTCTGTGGGTAAATCTTCCCATTCGGTAAACGTGCCCGCGTCTTGGTGATAAGGGGTCGCCTCGTCCTCGTTATGCAAATAAAAACGACGTTGTCCTGTTCCTGTTTGAGAATAGCGAACAAATAACTCTTCTAATTTGTGAAACAAGTTTGCATCAGGGCCAAAATGGCTCATGACGCGCCCTTCTACCTCCGCTTTTGCAATGGCTTCCTTCATCTCTATGCGGTTGTAGCGGTGAAAACAATCCCCTTCTACAACGCTGGTTTTGAGCTTTAAGCGACGGAACATATCCTCGAATGCTTTCTTAACAGTTGTTGTACCTGCACCCGATGACCCTGTAACAGCAATAATAGGATGTTTGACTGACATCACACTCTCCTCGTCCAATAACCAATTGTTGTTTATTATATTTTCTGAATTTTTACATAATTACGGGTTCCAAAAAAACGGATAAAAATACGTAATTAGTTAAAAGAGTTCTTTATTTTCTTGTTTATTACATTTTATGGCGGTGATGAATATCTCACTGTGCCAGTTATTATTGAGATGATATTGCTGTGTGTCCGTGTCATTGACAAGTTGTATTTTTTTATTTTAAAAATAAATAATTTTTATCGTATTTTTTGTATTTATAAAAATAAATAATTATATGTATTGCTTCTCTCATTGAGAGTGAAATTAGCAAATTTTTTATTTGCTTTTAAATATCGCTAGTAATGCTTATTAAGTTAAAAAAGTTAGTCACTTAATAAAAGTTAATAACGCTATTTATTTTTTAACAAAAAATATATTGAGAAGTTTACTATAAACCTTTTAGTTAGCTTGTTTGTGTTTGGAGAGTCATAGGATGTCATTTTGTCATCCACAGAGAATGTGAACACTCAACTATGAAGAGAGAAAAAAACAGAAAAAAAGCGCAAATTGAATGCCGAAATGGCTGGACTTATATAAAAGCTGTGTTATGCTCAATTAAACATAACTTACTGATATATAGAAATTATATCTAATATTTTTATAATCTACATAGAATCTACTTTTTATTTTAAATTTTAAAAAATTAGAAAAATAACAAAGTATTATATAATTTTAACAACTAAGATTACCTTAGTTGTTAAACTACATTTTCCCTCCTTCAATCTTCCCATTTTTCCCGCCACCAACACCAATCACCAACCCCAAAAATAACAACCTCACATCAGACAAAATTGGCGATAAAATCGTTATAATTAGAACAATAAACCCATTAGCCTACCAAAATAATGAACCCAGTTACATGAAATTATTTTTCTCTATAAAAATAAATAACGCTATTTACATTATTAACATTTAAAACATTTAACCCGTTAATAATGCAAATAGCGTTCTAAATAATGCTAATTCAATTTTAATAAACTTTTTCCGACATCCACCACCTGCCCAAAACTCAATCCACCATCATTACAAGGCAACTGTGTAGGCAAAAAAACCTTAAAACCAAGCATCGATAATTCATCAATCACCCACTCGGTTAAATAACGATTTTGAAAAACGCCACCCGCTAACCCAATTTGTCCTACCTGTTTTTCAGCACAAACTGCTAAAACCTGTTGTACCAATGTTCGCGCCATTGCCTGATGAAAACCCGTTGCCCGTACCGTTTGCGTCAATGCTGTATCCTGCAAATAAGGCAATAATACTGACCAATCACTCTCCCAAATCCCCCCCACTCTCAACAAAGGCAATTCAGGAACTTTTTGCACATTTCTTGATAAACACAAAGACGCTAACCACATCGGTGCTTGTCCCTCATAACTTACAACAGGCATTCCCCCCACTAAAACCGTTGCCGCATCAAATAAACGCCCAACAGCATGAGTCGTTATACAATTCAATCGCTTCTGCCATGCCAGTTGTAACAAACGCATGTCCGCAACAGTGTGCGTAAACGGCAACCCCACTTCCCAACAAAGCCCCGCCGCACTTCGATACGGCTCACGTCCTGCTTTATCGCCACCAACGACCGCAAACGGACGAAACCGCGCTACTTGTTGCCAATTGCCTGCTTCCCCATATAACGCATCCCCCCCCCATAATGTCCCATCACTCCCCAATCCAACCCCATCCCACGTAAACACCAGCCACGGCGCATTTTCTGGAAACTCCCCCGCAACCGCAGACGCATGAGCATGATGATGATAAACCGCATGAATGGGTAAGCCTGTTTGTCGCGCCCAACGACTATTTGCATACTGTGGATGTGCGTCACAAATCACCGCCTCAGCTCGCACCCCATACAAATGCTGTAAATCCGCAATGACCTGTTTAAAAACGTCTAAACTCCGTGCTGTTCCCAAATCGCCAATATGAGGCGAGACAACCACTCGTTGTTCCCACGCCAATGCCACCGTATTTTTTAAATGTGCACCCACTGCTAACACAGGATAAGGCAAAGTAAATGGCAGACTCAGTTCCAATGGGGCAAGCCCACGCCCAACCCGTATGGCTCGCGCTTGCCCACCAATCATGTGCATCACAGAATCATCCGCAGGGCGAATAATCTCACGGTTATGATGCAAAAAACTATCAGCAACGCCCATTAAACGAGCTTCAACCACTTGATTATCCGTTAAAACAGGCTCGCCACTCACATTTGCAGAAGTTGCAACAACAGGTTCACCCAATTCTGTTAATAACAAATGATGCAAAGGACTATAAGGCAACATAACCCCTACCTCATTTAAATTCGGAGCAATCTCAGGCGACAAATCACAATCAACTCGACGCGGTAATAAAACGATAGGACGAGCGGGACTGCTCAAGCACTGCGCAGCAATCGGACTGACATAACACTGTTGACGAATAAAGGTCAAACCATCACGACCATGTAAAGGAAACATCACAGCTAAAGGCTTATCAGGGCGATTTTTTCGCACTCGCAAGCGTTGCACACTGAGCGACGAACGCGCCAAACACAACAAATGATAACCCCCAACCCCTTTCACTGCGACAATCTGCCCCGCCTGCAAACGTGCCACACAAGCCATTAACGCCTGTTCCGTCTGATGTGGGTCATCATTGCCTATCGTTTCTGTTGTCTGTGTATCATAAAAACACAAACCCACCCCACAATCAGGACAAGCCAACGGTTGCGCATGAAAACGACGATTTGCAGGATTCTCATAATCCGCTTGGCAGGCAGAACAGAGCGGAAACCCCGCCATACTGGTGGCAGAACGGTCATAAGGCAGTTGACGAATTAAGGTATAACGCGCCCCGCATTGAGTACAATTAATGAAAGGATAATGATAATAACGGCTTGTAGGGCTAAATAACTCCTGCAAACAATCGTCACACAAGAAATAATCGGGCGGGACATGAATATCTGCGGAACTAGGCAAACTGGTTTCAATACTAAAACTAAGCAAGTCCAAAGTCTGACAAGTTTTTTTCTCTAAAATGGCTGGCTGCGACAACGGTGGCGGCTGTTGACACAACAAATCCGCAAACTGCTGTAATTGTGTTACCGACCCCTGCACATGAATTGCCACCTGTCCCGACAGATTTTTAACCCACCCCGACAAACCGATACCAGTCGCCAACCGATAAATATAAGGACGAAACCCCACCCCCTGCACCCGTCCGCCAATTAACCAATATTCCGCTTGCATTATCCCCGCTCCTCTTCGCCTACCGAATCAATAAAAGAAGTCTAATCAAAAGGAGAAAAGGGCGCGAGTTAGCAATTGAACGAGATAATGAGGAAATGGCGTATAGACAGATATAGTAAACGTACCATAAAGTAATTTAACCTGAGTTCGGCGAGTTTCTTTTAAAAAAGACAACAGTTTGTCTGAATCAGGATTTTCAGGATTAAAAAGACAAGAAAATTAAAAGAATAAAAAATTATGTTTTTAATTGTTTTTAATTCTGCTAATTCTGAAAATTCTGTGAATTCTGATTCAGACAAAAAAAGACCTGCTAGGTTTTGAAAATCTAGCAGGTATCTGTTTTATTTTATAAAATTCGCCAAACTCAGGTTAATTACTCTAAGGTAACGGAGATAAACCTAATTCCTTTAAAAAAGCATTGTGTTTTTCTTTCGCGCTTTCAATGGTTTTACTAATAGCGACCAGTTCGGCGTGGGTGGCTTGTAGGTCTATTTGTTCTTCGGGTTGGTTGGTGCTGATGTAGCGGGAAATGTTTAGGTTGTAGTCGTTGCTTTCTATTTCTGCCATTGTGACGCGGCGGGAATAGAGGGGTTCTTCTTGGCGATATTGGTAAGTTTGAACAATTTTGTCGATGTGTTCGGGTAATAATTGGTTTTGGCGTTTGCCTTTTTCGAAGTGTTCGGCGGCGTTGATGAATAGAACATCATCGGGTTTTTTGCATTTTTTGAGGACGAGAATGCAAACGGGAATACTAGTCGAGTAGAACAGGTTAGCGGGTAAGCCGATGACGGTGTCAATGTTACCATCTTTGAGGAGTTTGGTACGAATGCGTTCTTCTGCGCCACCACGGAATAAGACACCGTGCGGCAGGATAATCGCCATTACGCCATCGGATTTTAAGTAGTGGAAACCATGGAGTAAAAAAGCGAAATCGGCGGCGGATTTGGGGGCGAGTCCGTAATTTTTAAATCGCATGTCGTCGCCGAGTGCGTCGGTGGGTTCCCAGCGGTAGCTAAAGGGGGGATTGGCGACAATTGCGTCAAATTTTGGGGTTTTTGCGGGGTTCATTTCGCGCAGAAATTCCCATTCGTTCAGCAGTGAATCGCCGTGATAGATGTCGAATTCGGTATCTTTTACCTCGTGCAGTAGCATGTTCATGCGGGCAAGGTTGTAGGTGGTGATATTTTTTTCTTGTCCGTATATTTTGCCAATGCCTTTTTTTCCCATGCGTTTGCGGATATTGAGGAGAAGCGAGCCTGAACCACATGCAAAATCTAAAATTTGTTCTAGTTGGTGTCGTGTGCCTGTGGTGGGGTCTTGGCTGTCTAGGGTAACGATGCCAGATAGGATGCTAGAGGCAGCTTGCGGGGTGTAGAATTCGCCCGCTTTTTTGCCTGAGCCTGCGGCAAATTGTCCAATTAGATATTCGTATGCGTCGCCGAGGGTGTCTTTATCGGTAGAGAATTGTGCGAGTCCATCGGCAAGGGCTTTGATAACTTCGCAGAGTTTTGCGTTGCGGGCTTCGTAGCCTTTGCCAAGTTTGTCGGAATTTAGATTGATTTCAGAGAATAATCCGTTGAAGGTGCTGGAGAAGGATTCATTTTCTATGTAGGTAAAGGCGTTTTGTAGGGTGTTGAGCAGTTCGCCGTTTTGGGTGCGTGCCATTTCGGCGATATTGCCCCATAAGTATTCGGGTTTTATGGTGTAGTGGGTTTTTTGACGAACTTGTCTTTCAAATGCTTGAATATCGTCGGGGTTGTTGGTGTACCAAGTGGCAAGGGATAGAGTGTTGTGGTTGCCGAGTTCTTTTTGTGCGGCGGTTTCGTAGTTGTCTGAGAGGTAGCGCAGGAATAGGAACGAGAGCATGTAGTCGCGGAAGTCGTCGGCGTTCATTGCGCCGCGCAGTTTATCAGCGATTGCCCAGAGGATATTCCCGAGTTGTTTTTGGTCTTGGTCGGTCATGATTATTTGGGAAAATTATCTGTATTAAACTTATAGCGCTCTTCGAATCTTTCTAAAATTTGGCGAAATAACTTTTTGTTATCTTCTACCATTTCTTTGGGTTCATAAATGGAGTATTTTCCATGACTAAGTAGGTTAAGTGCGCGTGCGTGAAGTGATTCATCTAAACCGTCTATACAACTAGAAAAATCATTATAACCAAAAAAAATTGCCGTTTTTTCCAGAATACTACGTAACATATTAAAATGGTATGTATATAACTTTCCAGAAGCAACAGCTTCCTTTATTTCATTTAATATAGAAATGTGGTAAAGAAAGGGGGTTTCTGCTGTGTCTTGTAATAAATATTGATTATTCGAATACTGTAGAAAGTATTTTTTATGGCGATTTTTCTTTAGTTCGTTACAGATAATATTGAAAAAAAGAGTATGGTGGGATGATATAACTGCATTAACTCGTTCTTTTTCTGCTCCTTTTCGCAGGATTTTTGCGAGGTCGCTTGCTACAGCAATAACATTATTGTCATCAAGTGAAGAGATTGGATCATCAATATATATATATTTAACCCATTGATATGCATCATCACCATCTATAACCATGTCGCAAATTACCATAAAGAGACACAAAATAAAAATATTTTCTTCCCCACGAGATATTTTGATGTTTTGCTGTCCTTCTTTTGTGTGGAAAGTAATCTGCCACTGTGTATAGTCAATTTTAAAATCAAAGTTGGTATAACGTTCTAAATAATGGTTAATTCTCCCATCTAAGGATAATCCTTCCAAACCAGAAATAAATTTAGACTCGGAATTCATTTTTAGTTTTGGTTCGGTGTTATTTTCGATATCATTATCCCAATAAAAAAGGTCTTCAGTAAAAGCGTTAAAGTAAAGTGTATCTGCTTGTTGAAATGTATTTTTAAAATCCATGGAAAGACGGGTTTTACCTGTTCTGTTGTAGGCATATAGCAAGATAAACTTTTGTTTTCCCCCTTCCAAGTCATCACGCAATCTTTGTGACAATCTACGCATGGAAGTGTATTTATAATTTTTTTGGGTCATCTCTAAACATCCTTCTTATATAAGTGGAAACAGTTGTTGCATTAGCCCTTTTTTGTGTTGTTTGAGGGTGTTAATTTTTTGGGTCTGGGCGGTGATGAGGTCGTCGAGGGACGAGAGGCAGGAGGCGATTTTTTGTTGTTCGGGGAGGGAGGGAAACGAAATTATTATTGCATTACAACTATCCTTATTTAAATATGCAATTGTTGTATGTGTTGCCATTCTTTCCATCTGATTCTTATGTAACACTAGGGAATACAGTAAATAGTAATTATTAATTATTTGACTAGGTAACCAAGCATGTAATTGTTGATTAATAACTAAATCCTGCTCACAAATTGATACTAAACCAAATGTTCCAACACAAGACATAATAACTGAGTTTTTAGGTACAATCTTTGCCCCACATTCCTTAATTTCTTCTATTGAAAGCCCTAATTTACTAATTGATGAGTGTATTTTTACGCCTTGAATATCTGGAATTGTAATCCACGGTATATTTCCAGTGAATGATTTAGGTTTGTTTCTCCCTGATACTATGCAGTCACAAATATCCCCCAGTGTTTTTTCCTCCCACTCCCCCGCCCCCAAAAACTCAGGAAACCGCAATTGTGGGACAGTTTCGCCCTCAGCGGGAAAAAGTTGTTGCATCAAGGCTTTTTTATGCGCTTTGAGCGTGGCGAGCTGTTGCGTTTCTGCGCTGATGAGGTCGTCGAGGGAGGAGAGGCAATTGGCGATTTTTTGTTGTTCGGGGAAGGAGGGTAAAGATATTTCAAAATTCTTTAAGGAATTTCCAGATAATTCTTTAAAAGTATTACCTGCGCCTAAGTCAATCAGCGAAGACTTAAAAATAAAAAGCGCATAATATAAAAAATCGTAATTAGTTAACTCTTTAGGAATTAGTCCTTTACATCCTTGATTAATCGCCATTTCAGACTTATTAATAGCTAGATGCCCAATTGGGGCGCGTGTTGAAATTATAACGGAGTTGATAGGTAGCAAATCAGAAGAGCAATTTTTAAGTCCTGTTATCGTTATTTTTCTTACAGTTGAATCTATAAAACGAGTTTCTATTTTTCCCATTTCAGCAGGTGTAAGCCATTCGATAGAACCGTTCCAATAGTCTGGATTTGATGTATCTGGAGTTCCGCCTTGTGTGATTTTTTTGCATATATCAATGAGTTTTCTTTCCTCCCACTCCCCCGCCTCCAAAAACTCAGGAAACCGCAAACGAGGCACAAGCCCCTGCCCTGCCGACGACTTCACTGTCTTCATCTCCTTATCACTGCTCATAAATCTTTAACCCCGAAATTTCTCGCCCTTTAGCACACTGATGTAAAAAAGGAATTAAATCAACCATTAAAGCCTGCTCTCTCTGCCCGCGCAACTTCCACCCCAAATCCAACGGCGCAAACAACTCACTCAACTGCTCACCATCAAACACCATCCGCCGCAAAACACCCGCAACAAAATCCTGCAACGCAACCGCATCAAGCCCATGTTGACGCGCCATATCCCGCAACACCCGCGCAAAATTATCCGCCTTAAACTGCGCATAACCCGCATGAATTGCCTCCACACTCAAACTTTTACCCATTTCCAACGTACCAATATACGCAGCAATCTCATCCCGCTCATCCATAAACTTCGCATCAGACTGAATTAAATCAATCAACTGCTCACGGCTCATTTTCTGCTTTTCGGGCGACTCCTGCGAATAACGCGCAATCAACGTCATAATATAATCGTAATCAATCACCGCCGAAGCAAACAACACAAACTCAAAATCGAGCTGCTCAACCTCAGGCGCGACCGACTCATCTTGTTTGCCTTGCAATTCGCGCAACCGTTGCGCAACATCCAAATAACTTCTTTTAAAACCTTGCAACTGCTCAGTTGGTAATATCTGCTCAATCGTTGCCGTATTTTCTTCTGTTAAATCCGTATATTGCGCAAGCTGGGTTTTAATCCGCTGTATCTCTTTAAACAAATTCACAAAATTTGCCCGCGCCTTATCGCCTTTAATATTCGCCACTTCCGACGGCGCAACAGCTAAATCATTTTTTTGCATAAACGATTCTAACGCCTGCACAGCGGTTTGATACTTCTCAATCACAACGGGGGCTTTATCCACTAACCAAATTTCTTGCGCCGCTCGACTCGCCTGCCCTGAAAACAAATTAATAGCCGTATCAACTTCTTCCTGCTGTTGACGAAAATCCAAAATATTGCCATAAGGCTTAGTATCATTCAAAACGCGATTTGTCCGTGAAAAAGCCTGAATTAAACTATGATATTTAAGATTTTTATCCACATACAACGTATTCAAATACTTAGAATCAAACCCCGTCAACAACATATCCACAACAATCACAATATCGATTTTTTGCGAATGCGATAAATCACTATTTGGATACTGCTGGTCTTTAATCCGTTTTTGAACATCTTGATAATAAAGGTCAAACTCATTAATACTGTAATTTGTCCCATAACGAGCGTTATAGTCGGCAATAATCGCCATTAACGCGCTTTTCTTCTGCTCAGGATTATGCTTATTATCTTCCTTTTCCTGAAGCAAATCATTCACAAGCGTGCTGATATTCGAATTTTGCGCTTTATCACCAGACGTAAGCGGCGGCGAAAAAATACAAGCAATATTCAACGGTTTAGCATCTGCTTGTAACTCTTTAAACAACGCATAATATTCAATCGCATCATCAATCGACGCAGTTGCAAAAATCGCATTAAAACGGCAATCATTCGTTGCCGCCGCATGTTTCGCAAGAATCGCCTCAACAATGGCGCGTTTTGCCAATCCTTCGCCTGCTTTCTTGGGCGGATTGCCTTCAGGCTTATAATAATTGACATGAAAACGCAAAACATTGCGGTCTTCAATCGCGTGCGTAATCGTATAACTGTGTAATTGATGTTGAAAAATCGCTTGCGTCGTTTTATAAGAAGCCTGCTGTCCTTCAATTTGCTGATAACTGGCATTTTCTTCAAAAATCGGCGTACCCGTAAAACCAAACAATTGAGAATTAGGAAAAAACTCCTTAATCGCCTGATGATTTTCCCCAAACTGCGAACGATGACACTCATCAAAAATAAAAACAACACGCTTATCCTGCAACGCCTTCAACCGCTCGCGATAATGCCGTTTTTTACCCTTCTGCGTTGTTCCCTCATCATCCAACGCAATCCCCAACTTTTGAATAGTCGTAACAATGACTTTATCCGCATAATCATCCGACAATAAACGAGACACTAAACTTTCTGTATTAGTATTTTCCTCAACACAACCCGCTTGAAATTTATTAAATTCCTCGCGGGTTTGGCGGTCTAAATCCTTACGGTCAACCACAAACAAACATTTATCAATATCAGGATTACTTTTTAATAACGTCGCGGCTTTAAAAGAAGTCAACGTTTTACCGCTGCCCGTCGTATGCCAAATATACCCATTACCACAATGCTGATGAATACAAGCGACAATCGCCTTAACCGCATAAATTTGATAAGGGCGCATCATCAATAATTTTTGCTCACTCGCCACTAACACCATGTAATGGCTAATCATTTCCCCCAGTGTACACTTAGCAAGAAATTTATCCGCAAACGCATCTAAATGAGTAATTTTTTTATTATTTTCATCGGCAAATTGATAAAGCGGTAAAAAACGCTCATCCGCATTAAAATGAAAATGACGCAAGTTATTATTAGCAAAATACCATGTATCTATCTGATTACTCACGATAAACAACTGTAAAAAACAAAGCAAAGTTTTATTATAACCATTCCCCGCATCATTCTTATATTCAATGATTTGCTGCATTGCCCGACGCGGGGTAATCTGATGACTTTTTAACTCAATTTGCACCACAGGCACGCCATTCAGTAACAACAACACATCATAACGATGATAACTACTTTCAGTATTCATGCGTAACTGGTTGATAACTTCAAAAGTATTTTTGCACCAGTCTTTAATATTCACTAAGGTATAATGCAGTGGCGTACCGTCATCCCGCTCGAAACTATTCCGCTCGCGCAAATGTTTAGCCGACGCAAACACATCAGGGCTAATAATTTGCGCTAACAAACGGCTAAATTCGCTATCAGTCAATTTAACCGCATTTAATGCGTCAAAATGCGCCCGAAAATTCGCTTTTAACGCCTCATAATCATGAATATCTGGGCGATAACTATATTTAAGTAATTCTAATTTATGAATAAAAAAATCTTCAATATCTTTTTCTGTCATTGCGCAAAGTCCTTATAAAGTTTTGCACTTGTTCCTATTTAAAAGAGCTTCAGCTATTTTACGCCTGAAAATATAGTAAACGCACTATAAAACGATGCGAAGGACTGGCAGTCCTAATTATGATACGTTTACTATATTGGTTTGCTCGTTACCAAGCTCTGCTTGGTAATGCCTGCCTTGCAAGCTCCGCTTGCCGAATACAAGCAAACTTAAGATTGAAGCGTTCAAGTACAAGTCAAGCAGAGCTTGGCGAGTAGGCATTACCAAGTGAAACTTGGTAACGAGCAATTCACTATTTTATTTATGAAATCTCGCAGAACTCAGGTTAAATATAGTAAACGTATTATAAAACGACATGAAGGACTGGCAGTCCTGTGAGGACTGCCAGTCCTAGATTTAAATTACTTTATGGTACGGTTACTATAAGATATCAATAAAAAAACCTGACAAGCGGTTAAACTTGACAGGTTTGATTTAAAAAAGCGATTAATGGATTAAATTATAAAAATGGCACTAATAACAACGCGACAATATTAATAATCTTAATCAAGGGATTAATCGCAGGACCTGCGGTGTCTTTGTAGGGGTCGCCGACGGTGTCGCCTGTTACAGCGGCTTTATGTGCGTCTGAGCCTTTTCCACCGTGATGTCCGTCTTCAATGTATTTCTTGGCGTTATCCCACGCGCCACCACCTGTCGTCATGGAAATAGCAACAAATAAGCCTGTGATAATTGTCCCCATGAGTAACCCGCCTAAGGCTTGCGCACCGAGTAATAAGCCAACCAGAATTGGGACTAAAACAGGAAGTAAAGAGGGAATAATCATTTCTTTAATTGCCGCTGTTGTCAGCATATCCACTGCTTTGGAGTAGTCGGGTTTCGCGGTTTTTTCCATGATGCCACTAATTTCGCGGAATTGGCGACGCACTTCTATCACAACGCTACTCGCTGCCCGTCCAACCGCTTCCATTGCCATTGCGCCGAATAAGTAGGGAATCATCCCCCCAATGAATAAGCCAATAATGACGTGAGGGTTACTTAAATCAAAAGTGACCTGTGTCCCGCCACCAACATCAGCTAATTTATGTTGAAAGTCAGCAAAAAGGACGAGAGAAGCTAAACCCGCCGAGCCGATGGCGTAGCCTTTTGTAACCGCTTTTGTGGTATTGCCAACAGCGTCTAAAGGGTCGGTAATATTACGAATATCCTTGCCTAATTCTGCCATTTCTGCGATACCGCCTGCATTGTCAGTAATCGGGCCATAGGCATCTAGGGCAACGACGATGCCTGTCATGGAGAGCATGGCAGTCGCGGCAATGGCAATGCCGTATAAACCTGCAAGCCAGTAGGCAACAAAAATACTTAAGCAGACAGCTAGCACGGGTAATGCAGTGGATTTCATAGAGATACCTAGCCCTGCAATCATGTTAGTGGCATGACCTGTTGTGGAGGCTTGGGCAATATGTCTGACGGGTGAGAATTCTGTCCCTGTGTAATATTCGGTAATCCAGACCATCAATGCAGTGAGAACAAGACCAACGAGGGAGGCGAAGTAGAGTTTAATCCCTGCGTCCCAGCCCATAAAGATGAGGATGAGTGGTAGAAAGAGGACAGCGGAAATGCCTGCCGCGACGATTAATCCGCGATAGAGGGCATTCATGATTTTTTCGCCTTGGCGGTTAATCTTCACAAAGTATGTGCCAATAATAGAGGCGAGAATAGAAACACCACCTAAAACTAGCGGTAAAATCATGGACATCAGTGCTGTTTCTGGAGAGGTAGCGGCGAAGGTAATTCCACCAACTAACATGGTTGCAATCAGTGTAACGGCGTAAGTTTCAAATAGGTCTGCTGCCATCCCTGCGCAATCGCCAACATTATCGCCAACATTGTCTGCAATGACGGCAGGATTGCGAGGGTCATCTTCGGGAATGCCTGCTTCAACTTTGCCAACTAAATCCGCGCCAACGTCCGCCCCTTTGGTGAAAATCCCCCCGCCTAAACGGGCAAAAATGGAAATCAAGGATGCACCAAATCCAAGACCAATAAGCGGTGATAAGTTAATAATTTCCTTATCTGTATTTGTAGAGAAGTAAAGGAGTGAGAAATATAAAACCACCCCTAATAGTCCTAATCCAACGACTAACATCCCTGTAATTGCCCCACCACGAAATGCAAGGGCAAGTGCCGCATTTAAGCCATTGCTGGCTGCTTGAGCCGTGCGTACGTTTGCACGGACAGAGACATGCATCCCAATAAAGCCCGCAGCCGCAGAAAGTAGCGCGCCGAGTAAGAAGCCAAAAGCGATTAAACCATCGAGTAACACCCATAAGATGATGAAGATAATCGCGCCCACAATGCCGATTGTGGTGTATTGTCGATTTAAATAGGCTTCAGCCCCTTCCTGTATGGCGGTTGCAATTTCTTGCATTCGCTCATTTCCTGCTGGTTGTGCCAAAATCCACTTGATAGAAATAACACCATAAAATAATGCACCGCCTGCACATAACAGCGCGAACAACAATCCCAGCATAGCCATACGACATCCTCCTGATTGGTTGGTAAAACAGTTTTAAACGTCTATATAAATCCTCAAATAATGAAGTAAAAAACAGGTCTCTGATTTTTCTATCTTGAACCTAAATAAAGACCCACTGCTTTATGATAGGTTAAAAATCTGGATTTGCAGGAGGATGAGTTTTTACGATTGCGTTAATAGCGCATGGCATGTTGTAGGATTTGTACAGGATTATCTGTTGTTTGGCAGGGAATAAAGCGCATACCGTGTTGTTTAGCAAGGCGTTGTAGATGGGCTTGATGGAGAATAAACCGTTGTTCATAGGTTTGTACAATCTGTTTATCGCCTGTATATAAATTTACTTCTTGCGTGCCATTACTTAAACGGTAGTAACCTGTTGGCGGGAGTTGCCCTTCTAATGGGTCTGATATAAAAAGCAACATCAGTTGATTATCTCGAGATAAATGGACAAGGTGAGATTCTCCTAACGCATTTAAATGACGAAAATCACTGATTAAAAAAATTAAACTAGCGGGGTGAACAACGTGGCGTAAACGTCCTAAGGCGGATTGAATGGCTTCAGGGTGTGGGGTTTGCGTGAGAGTTTGTGTGTTAGCTAATTGTTTTAGCAATTGTAAAACCGCTGTTTTTCCCCGTCGTGGCTTTAGCTCATGATGCTGTGTATCTGTAAAAATCTGTCCGCCAACACGGTCGCCTGCTTGGTGAGCTGTCCACGCTAATAAACTCGCTAATTGCGCCGCCAATACGGATTTAAAAACGCCACGTGTCGCAAAAAACATGGGGGCGCGGTGGTCAACCCAAACAAAAACGGGGCGTTCGCGCTCTTCACGAAACAGTTTTGTATGGACTTTGCCCGTCCGTGCTGTCACTCGCCAATCAATCGCTCGAATATCATCGCCTGCTTGATACGGACGCGCTTCATCAAACTCCATGCCCCGTCCTTTAAATGGCGATACATAACCACCAATTTGTTTTGCATGGGGTTTACGGGTTTGCCACAATTGCAGACTGGTGGCAAATTGATTTAAATGAATTAATTGCGCTAAATTGACGGCAACACGCTCATTCATAGCGGTTTGTGTTGCGTTTATTGTACTAACAGTTTGCTTGCGGAAAAACATGACATGCCCTTTCTGAAAAAAAGCCATCAGGCTTAAGGTACAGCAATCCGTGCTAACAATTCAGCAATCACCGTGTCACTACTGACACCATCCGCTTCTGCTTCATAATTTAATAAAATCCGATGTCGTAAAACATCATACGCCATCGCTTGAATATCCTCAGGCGCGACAAAATCCCGACCTGCTAACCATGCATGAGCCCGCGCACAACGTTCTAAGGCAATACTCGCACGTGGACTTGCACCATATTGTATCCACTTTGCCAAATCATCCCCATACGGGCGCGGATTACGTGTTGCAAGGACTAATTGCAATAAATAATCTTCTAAATCCTCAGCTAAATGCAATTGTAAAATAGCTTGTCGTGCCTCAAAAATCGTTGCTTGACTGACACGGGGGCAAACCTTGCGCGATGTATGACTATCATTAGCTTGCAACGCTTCTTGACGCGCTAAACGTAAAATAGATTTTTCATGCACGGGGTCGGGATAAGTAATCTTGACGTACATTAAAAAGCGGTCGAGCTGTGCTTCTGGCAATGGATACGTGCCCTCTTGCTCAATGGGGTTTTGTGTCGCCATCACTAAAAATAAAGTAGGTAATGCATAAGTGGTACGCCCAACAGTAATCTGACGCTCTGCCATTGCTTCTAATAAAGCCGATTGGACTTTCGCGGGAGCGCGATTAATTTCATCCGCTAAGACTAAATGATGAAATAAAGGACCTTGTTGAAATTGAAAACTGGCATCTTGCGGGCGATAGATTTCTGTCCCCGTTAAATCCGCAGGCAATAAATCAGGGGTAAACTGAATTCGATGAAAATCCCCCTCAATTCCCTCACTTAATACTTTAATTGCCCGTGTTTTCGCCAAACCAGGAGCACCTTCAACCAATAAATGCCCATCGGCTAATAAGGCAATCAATAAACGTTCAACAAGTGACGCTTGTCCTAAAATTTGCTCGCTGATATGCGCCTGCAATTCTTTGATGATAGACTGTATTGTTTCACTCATACCCTGTGTTTTAACTCCTAAAAACAACGGTTACGAAAGGCTTCAAAAAGAAAGTAGATAGATGATTATTATGCCGTATTCTCATTATTTAAAGATTAATCTTTAGTAATTCAAACAAGCCCATTGATAACACATTATTTCTGACTTAAATTATTTTAATACGATGAATTACATTGAAAATAAGCAAGTTTGATTTCACAAATCTGAGCGTTTATTACTTTACGTTTAAACCGTTATACGGTACAACTAACACGCTAAAATTGATAAATAGGCTAGAAAAATACCGATTTCTGTTTGAATCCTATTTAAACATCACCAAACGATTAGAGGAATACAAAATGAAAAAATGGTTAGCTATCTTAGGGCTAGTCACCTTTAGTATGAACAGTGCTGTCAGCTTTGCCGCTGATGTTGTCGGCACACTGGCAGTTAAATCCACCATGATGGTACGTGGAACACCCGAAAAAGTATGGGGTATTATTGGCGGATTCAACGATTTACCCAAATGGCATCCAGCCATTGCAAAAAGCCAGCTAGAAATCAGTGGCGATGCCAATTCAGGCGGGATTACTTCCCGTATTTTGACCTTAAATGTACCTGATAATCCTGTCATTGTTGAACAATTGCTCAGTCAAGACCCTGAAAAAATGACGTATAGTTACGCCATTACCAAAACCGTCCCAGAGGTTTTACCCGTTCAAAACTACATGTCAACCATTAGCGTTGTACCTGTTGACAAAAATCAATCTCAAGTCATTTGGGAAGGCTCATTTTCCGCCCTGCCCAACACAGACCCCGCAAAGGCTAAAGAAATCGTTGAAAATGTATATACGACGGGTTTAATCAACTTAAAAGGGATGTTAAACACCACCGCTGATGGTAAGGTGTTACCCGAACGTGAAAACAGCCGCGTTGCTAAATAAACCTGATATTGGCGATTTTTATAAAATAAAACAGAGACCTGCTAGGTTTTGAAAACCTAGCAGGTCTGTCGGAACACGCGAAAAGATTTGAAGGACTGGCAAAGATTACTCTCTTGTTTTTCATCAAGATTTATCAGACAAGATTAAAACCTTGTCTGAATCAGGATTTATAGTAACCGTACCATAAAGTGATTTGAATCTAGGACTGGCAGTCCTTCGCATCGTTTTATAGTGCGTTTACTATAAAACCCTCAAACCAAAAAGTCAGGTGAATGACGCTTTTTAATCCTGCTAATTCTGTAAATTCTGATTCAGACAAAAAAAGACCTGCTAAGTTTTCAAAGCCTAGCAGGTCTCTGTTTTATATTATAAATATCGCCAAACTCAGGTTGGATTATAATTTAAACAATGGCTCTAACGGTTCGACGTTTGCCTTTGATTTTCGTTGTTGCACCTGTGTAGCAAGATAGGCTTGTATTGCTGACCAGAGCGTATTCCCTTGCCAATCTTGGGTTTGTTGACTGTATAACAAACGGTTTAATGTTTGAATTTCCTGTAAAACAGGCTCGCCACAACGTACCCCAATATCGCCTAAACTGACAGGCGGACGACTTGCCCATTGCATTTTTGCCCATTCTAATAAAGCAGATTTCGCCTGTATCGCATCATTAGCCATACAAGCCTGTTGCAAATGTTGTAATGGATTTTGTCGATTATTTTTCACCAACTGCTTGATTTGTCGTGCTTGATAATGCACCCATATCCACGCCATGATGGTTAATAACCAACCAACTGCTAAACCCGCACTCACCCATTGCCAGAACATAGAATGTTCAACTGTCATCGCGGGCGCGGGTGCAGCTACAACGGGTGCAGGTGTCGTTGCATTATTTACCACAGGAGGCGTGGAAGCAGTTACGGGGGCAGTCGTTTGAACAGGTTGAGGTTCTGGCGCGGTCGCGCTTGGGGCTACTTTAATAGTTTGTTCTGGTAACGTTGCGACTTCCATCGTGTTGGTGTTGGTATTCCACCAAGACACGGAAATAGCGGGCAAAACATATTGACCTGCTTTTGTCGGAATAATCGCTGTTTTTTCTTGGCGAGCACTAATTGCCCCACTACTGGTCATCTGTTCTGTGGGTTGGGTCTGGTCAGGATAACTTTTTAAATCTGCGGGATAATAATTATTACTCACTAAAATAGGTAATTGTCCTGCGGTAAGCCCATTCGCATTTAAAGTGATGGTGCGCGTAATGGGTTTGCCAACTTCAAACTGGGGGGGATTTGTTGACCATTCTTCTTGCAACACGATTTGTTTAGCGGGCAACCATTGTGTACCAGAAAATTCACTGGGAATTGGTTGCACTGTTAAATCAATTGGATTAGAAAGAATTTTTTTCGTTGTGCCTGTTTGTTGGGTGAAAAAACTATCAAAAGCCGAGCGGGGATAACGATTATTATCTAATAATTGCGCTTGCAAAATTAAAGGGTCTATATGCAACGCTCCACTTTTTTGCGGGAAAATCGCATATTTACGTTCAATCACGCGATAAGCCTTATTATCCCGTTGCGTTTTATAATTAATATCCTCTCCTAAACGTTGCACGATAGCATCGCCTTGTGCAAGATTCAGGTCGGTTAAACTCGCATTAGCAATATCAACCGCATGAAATAGACGCAAGGTATAAATAACTTGCGATTGCACATAAGGATTTTTAGGCTCTGCATCGACTTCTAAAAATAAATCTTTGGCTTTTTCCGTCGTTGTACTACTTGCGGGGACTTCAGCGGTAACGGCTATTTGTGCCGCTGTGCTACTGGTATTGCCGAAATTAATGGCTGGTACGGTTAATGTCCCTGTATGTTTTGGCATTAATTCTAATCGCCAAACCATTTGGCTGGTGTATTGACGGTTGATAATAGACACTTGATTACTTTGGGCTTGGCTGAGAATTTCAAAATCTTGACTAAGCGGTTTAAAATCAGGTGTCCCCACAGCACCAACTGCCGTAAACGTGATTTGAAACGATTCATTCATTTGTACATTGTGGCGGCTAATTTCCACGGTAACGCTTTCATTTGCAAAACCATAGGCACTGTATAAAAAAAGGATTACCCACAATCCAAGTGCTTTTTTAAACATTATTTTTTTGCGCATGGCTATAAACATCATTCACACCTTGTCTCTCAAGCGGGCTTAACCGTTTGAATGTTATGTTTTTTCTTAAAAATAATCGGTAACGATTGAAATATGAAAAAGTACCATAAATTTTACAAGTAATTAGTGACAAGCGGGATGAATACAAGATTAAACTTCGTTAATCCATTGTAAATAGTCTAAATTACCCAATTTTTCAAAAATGAACAATTTTTTATACAGGAAAGAGAAGATAAACAGAGGTTAAAGTGAAGGAGAGACGCAAAAATAATGCGTCTCGATAAGTGGAAAAAGAATAACGACAAGTAAACGCTTAGTTTTTCTATATGTGACTAAGCAACATTATGTAAGTCAATGACTTCCGCAGACTCTTTGTTAGCACGTTGCGTTTTCGCCGCATCATTGCGCATCCGCTCTAAGTTTTCTAAATAAGGCTGATTCACATCACCTGTTACATAATCCCCATCAAAACAAGAAGTATCAAAGCGAGAAATTTCCTTACTTGCTTTTTTACGCGCACAAGCAATTAAGTCTTCTAAATCTTGATAAATCACTTTATCCGCACCAATTTCGCGGGCAATTTGCTCTTCATCGCGGTTGTGGGCTAAAAGTTCATGCACAGAAGGCATGTCGATACCGTAAACATTGGGAAAACGCACAGGGGGCGCGGCAGAGGCAAAATACACCTTGCGTGCGCCTGCTTGACGAGCCATTTCGATGATTTGCTTCGCAGTTGTTCCGCGCACGATGGAATCATCAACCAATAAGACATTTTTGTTTTTAAACTCCAAATTAATGGCGTTTAATTTCTGCTTAACCGATTTTTTCCGTAAATGTTGCCCAGGCATGATGAATGTGCGGGGAATATAACGATTTTTTACAAAACCTTCTCGATATTTCAAATTTAAATGATACGACAAAGACAAGGCTGCAGTACGGCTAGTATCAGGGATAGGAATCACCACATCGATATCATGCTCAGGAAAAACATTCTCGATTTTTCTGGCTAAGGCTTTGCCCATGCGTAAACGGGCTTTATACACCGAAATCCCATCCATAAAGGAATCAGGACGCGCCATATAAACCAATTCAAAGATACAAGGGCTATAAACAGGGTTATCCGCACAGGTTTGCTTGCTTAACTGACCATCATTAGAAATATAAACCGCTTCACCAGGGGCAACATCATCAATCAAATCAAATCCTAATACATTCAACGCAACACTTTCGGAAGCCACCATATATTCTGTGCCTTGTTCCGTTTCTGCCTTCCCATAAACTAAGGGGCGAATACCGTAGGGGTCACGGAAGGCAACGATGCCATAGCCCATAATTAAAGCAACAACCGCATATCCACCCCGACAACGACGGTGCACGCCCCGCACAGCCGCAAAAATATCCTTATCCGTTAAACTAGAACGCCCTGCCCGATGTAATTCATGGGCAAAAATATTTAATAAAATTTCTGAGTCAGAATCTGTATTAATATGACGTAAATCTTCTTGAAATAACTCTTGTTTTAACGCATCCGCATTGGTCAAATTGCCATTATGTGCCAAGGCAATTCCATAAGGCGTATTTACATAAAACGGCTGTGCTTCTGCGGTAGAAGAACAGCCCGCTGTCGGGTAACGCACATGTCCAATACCAACATTACCCAACAAATCCATCATATGGCGCGTGTGGAAAACATTTTGTACTAAGCCATTACTCTTACGTAAATGAAAGCGATTATTTTCACAAGTGACGATACCCGCCGCATCTTGTCCACGATGTTGTAACATGGTGAGTCCATCATACAGTGCCTGATTAACACTAGATTTACCGACAATTCCGATGATTCCGCACATACTTCAAAGGCTCCACTAAGGTACATAAGGTCTGTAAGCAGACAAAGGTTCAAAATTGAACTGTGATGCAATAGAGATAGGTAATTGATTGCGTAAAATTAACGCAGTCGTTTGAAAAAAAGGAATCAGTACAGACTGTTGCCAACTGTTCCAATGGGGAATTTGTGTGAGTCCTGCTAACAACACAAACGCTAAAATCACCACATTAGCGCGTGCCAAACCCAGTAAACTACCAAGAAAGTGTTCAAAGAAGGTAGGCGGTATTTCACCAACAGACTGTATTATCAAATCATTCATCCAATGCAATAACGCAAGGCTTACTAATAAAATGCCACTGAATGCAATGCCTAGACGTAAATCACTATATGGAATTGATTTATAGAGTATTTCATCAAAAATACTGAGAAAGCTGATAGCAATCGCCATTGCTATCAACCAAGCGAGCAAAGATAGTACTTCTTTAATAAATCCTTGCACTAAACCGATGATAGTAGAGAAAAAAAATACAGCAAGAATGGTTGTGTCAGCCCAGTTCATAAAGTCGTAACAGCATCATTTTACGGAGAAAAACGCAAAAATTGCGCCATTTTTTCCCATAAAAAATTCATCCAATGAGTCAGCAATTTTAAACGATTTATCACCCTTCTTCATGTCTTTCTTCTTATCCTGCAAATTGTTCATAAAAAAATAACAATTAGTTTTTTGCAAGTATCATGATGAATAAGTCTTATAGAGCAAGTGCTTAAAAAACAATATATTCATCTAAAATTTTTCACTTCATTTTTAAACTAAATAATTTATTACCTTCATAAAATAAAACCGTTGTCCCCACATGACATAAACGCATAGAAGTCCGAATAAAGGGGTCTTTCACGGTTTTCATGGCTTGTGCTTGACGGTGGAAAATATGCATTTCCCCTTCTTCAGGAATATGAATGACAACCCCATTGTCTAAAGTAATAAAATTATTTTCCAAAATATCGCGATTTTCCAAAATACGCACATCATATTGACGATAATCCGCATCAAAACGCAGGATAATTTCATCATACTGCCCATTTTTCCGCCCAATGAGCATCACCACGCCTTTATCATGTTTCCCATGAATCACTGTATAACCCACTAATTCAGGCACGGCTAAAATGGCACAGGCTTGTTGATACGGAATCACTAAATAAGGCTTACCCAGCACATTTTGATAAATAAATCCCTGAAAAACCTGATGCGAATGGGGCATGATTTGCCACACCGTTCCACTTGTCGCTAATAATTTATCATTCACTTGACGCAATTGAATGGCAATCAACTTGTCATACTGCACCGCATAAAGCTGATTATTAACCGTTAATAAATCCTGCGCATTCAGTTTTAAAGCCAATATTTCCCCAGTTGCTAAAGCCGTTAGTTGTAGCTGCTGTTGCTGAATACAAGCACTCACAGCGGTTAAACTGCGCGGTTCAAAAATCACTTGTATGGCAGTATTTTGCGTTGTGTATGCCTGTTTATTAATAAAAATGTAATTTTTTATAAAAATGGTTTCTAAGCCATTGTAATCAAAGTATCCAAAAATTGGGCTTGGATATTCATGAATCAGACTAACGATAAAATTATTCGTTCCCTGAATCACCTGCACCCGCAAGACAGGTGCGGGCAATTTGCCAGATAATCGGGGCGGTGCAAGACGTTCGCCTTTTTCAAATAAACGAATAAACCAATCTTGCCACGCACTTGGAATAATGGCGAAATCGCGCACCGCAGCGGGTAAAGATACCGCCGTGTTAAAAATAGAAATATTCGCCTTCATCCGACTTTCTAACCCCTTTAAATTTGAATGTTTACCTTTATACGGATGAATGCCCACCAACAATTGACATGCCACAATGGCAAATGCAAACCAATCTGTTAACGGTGTAAAACCTTGCGTGTGATAATCTTTGATAGAAGGCATTAAGGCAGTCGCGGGAAAATGTGGGGTTTGATACGAATCCACGTCGATAAAATAGGGTTTTTCCCATGTTTGTGTATCCACTAAATAATTCATTTCATTGCCATCTACGATTAAACAGTGTTGCCGATGAATAAATTCAATGGTCGTCTGCATTTCTTCCAACAAGGCAAAAATCGTGGCATCTGAAATATTTTGTTGCTGGCGAAAATCATTGGTAAACAAACGCGGTAACGATTGCGCATTTTGAGCCTGCAACATCGTAAACCCGACAGGTATATTCTTTTTGTCCAACAACAACGCCAATGGACGGATAATATTAGGATGGTCTAACGCGCTTAATTCCTGAATTTTAGCGGCAGGCATGACCCGTGATGGGTCTGTATAAATTTTATAAACGGTTTGGTTTTTAACATAAATTTTTCCCTCTCCCCCCTCCGCAACAAAATCTGTATCGGACAACTTAACCTTGCTACCACCTTGAATGAAATACTCCATTTTTTCCCTCCCTTGTTTTATCCAATGATTAAAGGTCGTTTTGATACCCGCTACAAAACTATCCTTTTATTAATGATACGATAAGTATTCATAACCACTTTTGCCAGACAGTAAAAATACAATGCCTTTTTCTAAACCAGTGAACCGCCAACTCTTACATACCCGCAAAATTGAATGTACAGGCTACCATCGTGAAGACGGATTATGGGACATAGAAGCCTATTTAATTGATACTAAAACGTATTCTTTTCCGAATAAATTTCGCGGAGGCATCCAAGCAGGTGAATCCCTGCACGGTTTAGGACTACGCTTAACATTAGACGATAATTTTGTGATACAGGATGCACAAGCCATTATTGATGCTTCTCCTTTTGCCGTTTGCCCCGCCATTACCCCCCGCTTTGCCCTGCTTAAAGGCTTACAAATCAAAACAGGCTGGAATCGACACGTTAAAACATTACTCGGTGATGTCAAAGGCTGTACCCATTTAGTAGAACTCCTCGCCCCCCTCGCAACAACCGCTTTTCAAACAATTTACGGCGCGACTAAAGAAAAACGTGAAGAAGAAATGAGCGCGAATCCTGAGAAAAAACCAGCGTTATTAGATACCTGTCATGCACTTTCTTGTGATGGTGAAGTTGTAAAAACTTTTTTTCCACGTTTTTACACAGGACAGACCACAGATAAGCAGAATAATTAAGATGTTATCTGATTATTTTAAGCATATTTGTTTTTCGTTGTATTTTTTAAAATAACAATTTTTTACTTTAACCGAATTATTCAGTTAATCATCTACTTTTAAGAGCGTTATACTTATTTTGAAATAACGATTTTTTTATCTCCTTTCTTGTATTACTTAGATATTTATGCAATGCTAATAACGTTAGCGAATAGCGCGTAAAATCATTAAAAGTGCAAGTGCTTTCTATATTAATTTTTTACTAATTAAATACTTATAAAAATAATTGGCTAACATTGCTTATTTTTTAAGATAACGATTATTAGTGGTTAAATTAGCTACTTAGTTGGGGTTTTATCATGTCACAAGTTTTACGTGTAGAAACACACTTAGCATCATCGGCATTAAGCAATTTGCCACTACTACAAATTAGTGGAGAAGTTGAAACGCCATTAATCTTAGATTTCGATGCGTTGCAAGAATTACCTCATTATGAAGTGCATAACTTTCCCATTGTTTGCGCAACGACAAAAACTGTGTTGGCGGTAACACAGCACTTTAAAGGGGTGTTGTTGCGAGACTTATTAGCCCAAGCGGTGTTAAAGACAAGTAATAAACCCTTATATCGTCAGCCGATTTATATTGCTGCAAGGGCAGTTGATGGCTATACCGCTATGTTTACATGGCATGAAATATTTAACGCGCGAGGCGGAGACTCTGTGTATGTGATTCATACCTGTGAATATGAGCCATTAGCACAATTGATGTTGTTATGTACCAGTGATGTTTATAGCGCGCCGCGTTGGGTTCGTAATTTAAACCGTATTGAAGTTAAACAGTTATCATAATAAATCATGCGTAATGATGATGATTACGCATATTAACCAAAGGTTAAGGAAGAATTACATGCTACGTCGACTGTCTTATGGCTTATTTGCCGTCTTTTTATTTATCACCGCCAATGTGTTAGCAACTGATGCAATGCCCAGTTTGCGGCTTTCAACCACAACCAGCACAGAAAACTCAGGATTATTAAAGGTCTTATTACCTGCTTTTGAGAAGAAAACAGGGTATAAAGTGCAAGTGATTGCAGTCGGTACAGGTAAGGCTTTAAAAATGGGAGAGAACGGCGATGTTGATGTTGTTTTAGCCCATGCGCGTGGAGCTGAAGATAAATTTATCGCAGATGGACATGGCGTAAATCGGCGAGATGTGATGTATAACGATTTTCTCATCGTTGGTGCGAAAGATGACCCCGCAGGGATTAAAGGCTTAAGCGATGCTGCCGAAGCGTTAAAAAAGATTCAAGCCAAAAAAGCTGTTTTTGTCTCCCGTGGGGATAAATCAGGCACACATGAGAAAGAATTAGAATTATGGCAAGCAGCAGGGGTGAAACCTACAGGCGAATGGTATCGAGAAGCAGGACAAGGCATGGGTGAAGTTTTACAAATGTCTGGCGAATTATCCGCTTATACCATCGTCGATAGAGGAACATGGCTCGCTTATAAAACAAAAAGCCCTTTGGTTGAATTAGTACAAGGTGATAAACGCTTGTTTAATCCTTACGGTGTTATGGCGGTTAATCCTGAAAAATTTAAAGATATTAACTATATGGGGGCAATGAGTCTTATTGCTTGGTTGACTTCTGTTGAGGGACAAACGCTTATCCATGATTTTACAATCAATAATGAAGCCTTATTTATCCCGACTGCGATTCATTTTGACAAATAACCCCATCATTTTATAAATGCGTTTATTGACTGATAACTGTGTTTTCATTCAGTCAATAAACGCATTCTGCATTTTTCCGTTGTTTTATCAATATTATCTATGAGTAGCTTATCTGAAACAATTCTTAATGCTTTGATATTATTAGTTTCTGGTGATATAGACTTATGGGTGATTATTTGGACATCGTTTAAAGTCTCGTTTATTGCCATTGCTATTGCGATTCCTCCCTCATTATTCATTGCGTTTTTATTAGCATTCAGTCACTTTCCAACACGTCGTTTATGGATTGCCTTGTTTCAAGTGCTTTTAGCTTTTCCTGCGGTGGTGGTAGGTTTATTAGTCTATATGCTCCTATCCCGCCAAGGTTGGCTGGGCGATTTAAAATTATTATTCACACAAACTGCGATGGTAATTGCACAAATCTGTCTGAGTGTGCCGATTTTAGTCGCCATGGGACATGCAACTTTTCAATCAGCCGACCGCCGTGCATGGGAAACTGCATTGACATTAGGCGCGAAACCTTATCGAGCGATGTTTACGCTCATGTATGAAGTGCGTTTTGGCTTATTTGCTGCGGGTATTGCTGCATTTAGTCGGATTATTGCAGAAGTTGGCAGTTCTATGATGGTGGGCGGAAATATTTTGCATTACACCCGTAATATTCCGACGGCTATTGCTTTAGAAACGAGCAAAGGAATGTTTGAACAAGGCATTGCATTAGGCATTGTTTTATTAGTATTGGCGTTATTATTAAATGTTTCCTTAATTTTTTTACAGGGCAAAGGAGAAATGTTGTCATGACAATGCCTTTATTGACCCTGAAAAACTTAAAAATCCTGCAACAAAAACGTCTTATTTTAGATATTCCATCATTGACCATTGCAACACAAGGCTGTGTTGTACTGAATGGGCGAAATGGTAGCGGTAAAACGACTTTATTAAAAGTTATCGCGGGGTTATTTGCACCACAACAAGCCCAAGTCGTTTGGGGAACAACGGATAAACCACAAACTTGGCAAAAAGCACGTTCTCATTTAATTACACAAACCGTTTATTTACACCAACAACCGTATTTATTTGATATGAGCGTGACAGAAAATATTGCCTATGGATTAAGACAATTATCGCTCCCACGTCAAACTGTCCTGACTAAAGTAAAACAAGCATTAGCGTGGGCAGAATTAGAACATTTAGCCAATCGCCATGCCCGCCAATTATCTGGCGGAGAAAAGCAGCGCGTTGCCTTAACCCGTGCGCGGGTTTTATCCCCCCGCTTACTGTTATTAGATGAACCAACTGCCAGCATGGATAAGACAGCAAAAGAACAAACTTATTCATTAATTCGTCGCTTAGTTGCAGAAAATGTCAGTGTTATTCTGACCAGTCATGAATTAGAGAACCACGTACCATTTAACGACAGCAGTCTATGGTCGCTAGAAGCAGGACAATTGAGCATTCATGCACATTCGCCTTTGTCAACGTGTGTTCGGGGGTAAAAAACAAGCCGCTTTTAACTTTTGAATCTTGCTACACTCAGGTTAATTAAAACACTGTCTGAATCAGGATTTTCAGGATTTAAAATCCTTCACACAACAATCAATATGAATCAATCTTTTTAATCCTGCTAATCCAGATTCAGATAAAAACATCCGCCCGTATGTTAAATAGATATATTTCTGTGTAATCTTGCTCATTAAGATTTACACATTAATTTGCCTGTTGTCACAATAACCATATAAAAAATATGTAGTGTTAGCCACATCAGATAATTTCTTTATTCTTGCTCTCTTTTTGCTAGTCCGCTTAAATAAAGAGAAAAGGACGTAATAACGTGTTTATGAAAAACCGTTATATTAATAGCGAATAAAGAAGCACTTTTTTCATCTGCCTGATTAAGTTCAACACTACCCTTAATACAGGGCGCAACCGTATGATGAATATCTTAATTGTTGATGATAATAAAAATAATTTGTTCACATTAAGAACATTAATCAGTGAACATATTCAAGAATCTTTCATTATCGAAGCAAATTCAGGATTAACTGCGTTAGAAATTCTTACCGAACAGGCTGTTGATTTAATTATCATGGATGTGCAAATGCCTGAAATGGATGGTTTTGAAACAGCGCGTTTAATTCGTTCATTAAAGAAAACTCAACACATTCCCATCGTATTTCTCACTGCGGCTTATAAATCTGAAGACTTTCAGCGTCAAGGCTTTGAAGTGGGTGCAGCCGACTATTTAACCAAACCCATTGACGCGCCGCAATTAATCAGTCGTATTCGTTCATATTTACGTTTTATTGAGCAAGAGCGTGAGCATAATCAAGAGTTAGAAAACAAAGTTCAAAAACGGACCGCTGAATTACAAGCCGCACGCGATGAGTTAGAACAACGTGTGCGAGAACGGACTGCCGAAATTGAGCAGTTAAGTCGGCAAAATCGTTTGATTTTGGAAGCAGTAGGAGAAGGAATTTATGGGGTAGATTTAGCAGGGCGCACGACCTTTATTAACCCAGCAGCAACAATGATGCTAGGCTACAGCGCGTCAGAATTGAAAGGCTTGCATCAACATGAAGTTATTCATTATGCCCATGCAGATGGTACGCCTTATTTATTTGAGGAATCGCCTATTTATCAAGCGTTACAAACTGGTAACACTTATCAAGTGACTGACGAAGTTTTTTGGCGAAAAAATGCGAGTTTTTTTCCTGTGGAATATACCGTGACACCAATTTTAGAAAATGGAGAAATTACAGGCGCGGTGTTGCTTTTTCGAGATATTACCGAGCGTAAACAAGTTGAGCAGGCAATGAAAACCGCTAAAGAAGCCGCCGAAAAAGCACAGTTAGCTGCCGAAGCGGCGAATATGACGAAAAGTCAATTTCTTGCCAATATGTCACACGAATTACGCACGCCTTTAAACGCCATTATTGGTTATAGCGAAATTTTACATGAGGAAGCCAGCGAGGTCGGACATACGCATTATTTGGAGGATTTAAATAAAATTCAGGTTGCAGGTCGTCATTTATTAGGACTTATCAATGATGTATTAGATTTATCGAAGATTGAAGCAGGAAAAATGCAATTTTCTTTAGAAGAAGTTGACCTGAATACCTTAATTGCAGAAGTAGAAAGTACGGTTAAACCGCTGGTTGAGAAAAAAGAGAATGTCTTAATTATTGAGCGGGTTTCTGAATTAGGTAAGATGCAAACAGATGCCACTAAACTACGGCAAATGTTATTAAATCTACTCAGTAATGCCGCAAAATTCACTGATAATGGCAAGATTCGCTTTACTATTCAACAATATCATGAAGCTAATGCCGATTGGATTAGCTTTAAAATTGCCGATAATGGCATTGGTATCACACCAGAGCAACAAGCAAAGCTTTTTCAACCCTTTACACAAGCTGATGCATCAACCACGCGCAAATATGGCGGTACAGGCTTAGGATTAGCCATCACAAAACAGTTTGCCGAAATGTTGGGCGGAAATATCAGTATTCATAGTGAATTCGGACATGGTAGCGAATTTATTATTCAATTACCCACACAAATCAGTATTGAACAGTTACAACAGCTTGCGGAAAGTAGTGTGACAGAGCCAAGCAAAGAAGGGGATGGCGTTGTTTTGGTCATTGATGATGATGAAGCTAGCCGACAAATGTTACAGAATTACTTATGTGAATTAGGCTATGCCGTCGCAACCGCCAGTGATGGCGATATGGGATTAAAACTCGCTAAAAAATTACGTCCAGATACCATTATCTTGGATATCTTAATGCCGAAAATGAACGGTTGGGACGTAATTGCCCGCTTAAAAGCCGATCATGAACTCATGAATATCCCCGTTATTATCAGTTCGGCAACAGATGATAGACAAAAAGGCTATTCACTGGGCGCAACCGAGTATTTAGTCAAACCCATAGAACGCAATCAACTCTCTATCTTATTAGAAAAATATGGTCGTCATCAACAAGGTAAGACTAAAACAGTGATGGTGATTGATGATGATGAATCTATGCGCGAAGGGATTTCGATTTTATTAGAAACAGAAGGCTGGCAAGTTCATACCGCAGAAAATGGGAAAGTTGCGTTAGCGCAAATAGAGAATGTTAATCCGACGCTGATTCTACTTGATTTAAATATGCCTGTGATGAATGGCTTTGAATTTGTTACCCGTTTACGCATCATTGATAAATGGCGGTCAGTGCCAGTAATCATTTTAACCGCTGAAAATTTAACCGCAGAACAACTCGCACGTTTATATGGATATGTAGAAAATATTTACCAAAAAGATCATTTCTCGGAACAAACGTTGTTACAACAAATTCGTCATATTCTGCAAGATGCCAGTAAATTACGCCCCATCTCTCCTGAAAGTGTTTTACCTTTATTATCAGGATATCAATAAGATGATTTCGGTCTATCAGTGTATTAAAGGACTCTCAACATGACCATTCGTTTATTAGTTGCTGGCGGTACAATAGATAAACAATATGATGAAAATACAGGTAATCTTATTTTTTCTCGCACGCATATCCCCGCATTATTAGCACAAGGACGTTGTCGAGTACCGTTGACGGTGCAAAGTGTTTTTTTAAAAGACAGTTTAGAAATGACCGATGCAGATAGAGCGTTGCTCTGTCAACATGCGACACAATCAGTAGAAACACGTTTAATTATTACGCATGGTACTGATACGATGGTAGAAACAGCGCGTTGTTTAGCCAACTGTCAGTTGTCGAAAACCATCGTATTATTAGGTTCGATGATACCGTACCGTTTTAAACATTCAGACAGTTTGTTTAATTTAGGTTGCGCCATTGCTGCTGTACAGTGTTTACCAACGGGGGTTTTTATTACGATGAATGGGCAAGTTTTCCCTTGGGATAAAGTCGTGAAAAATCGCCAACAAGGGATTTTTGAATGGACAGCTTAAGGAGAGGATTCACCAGACAAGATTAAAACATTGTCTGGTGAATCTTGATGAAAAACAATAGAATAACCTCTACCAGTCCGTCAAACCTTTTCGCACGTTCCAACAGACCTGCTAGGTTTTTAAAACCTAGCAGGTCTCTGTTTTATTTTATAAATCTCGCAAAATTAGGGTTAAATTAGCTTTACTTTAACCTGAGTTCGGCGATATTCTTTTAAAAAAAACAACAGCTTGTCTGAATCAGAATTTTCAGAATTAACAGAATTTTCAGAATTAAAAAGACAAGAAAATTAAAAGAATAAAAAATTATGTTTTTAATTCTGCTAATTCTGAAAATTCTGTGAATTCTGATTCAGACAAAAAAAGACCTGCTAGGTTTTTAAAACCTAGCAGGTCTGTGTTTTATTTTATAAATCTCGCAAAATTAAGGTTAGATTAGCTTTACTTTAATAAGCAATACTCACCACTTTTTGAGCGTAAGTATCTTCTTTTAATTGTTGTAGCATAAAGGCAGCGACATCGGCACGAGAAATAGTTCCTCCTTTAAAGCTTGTATCCTCTGTATCGTCTAGGCGATATTGTCCTGTTGCTTTTCCGTTAGTTAATGCCGCAGGACGCACAATAACCCAGCGTCTTAAGCCACTGTCTTGAATAATTTGTTCTTGTATTGCTTTGTCTGCAAAGACATGACGTAGAAAAAACGGCATTAACAAATAACGAAAGAAAAAACTGGTTTGCGCTAGGCTATCTCCCACGCCTAGCGAGGACTCACAGATAAAGCGGTTCAGTCCGAAGCGTTTCATGGCTGCGCAAATGTTTTGCGTTCCTTGTGATAAAACAGTTGTGCCTTTAACGTTCTTTGTACCTAGTGCGCACAGTACCGCATCTTGCCCACGTATCGCGTTTTCTACATCAAAATAAGTGAGAACATCGCCTTGTAAAATGCGTAATTGTGAGTCTGTTTTACGAATTTTACTGTGATGTTGCAATACAGTGACGTAATGCCCTGCAGCTAATGCTTGTTCTACAAGACAGCGTCCAGTCCCACCACTTGCGCCAAAAATGACAATATTCATGCCTTTTTCCTTAAAATAATCTCAAAAATCGTGTTTAAACAGTCTAAAAGCGCGAAAAAGTAATGCGCAGGTTAGAAAAAAGTCAAATCTGTGAAGGACTAAGGTATAATGTTGCATATTCTGATTATGCTAAAGTTATCCTACTTCTCAGTAACTTAATCCATTTATTATTATGAGTATTTCTTATTTATTTCCTGATGATACTGTTTTGTTTGGGCAAAATATTCCGCCCGAAATTGATTTGTTATTACAACAAGCGGTCAAAGCCTATGATAATACGGAAGAATCTGAACGGTTGTTGTGGCAAGCCCAACAGATGAAGCCTGAACAGCTTGAGGTTTATATCGCGCTCTATAAGTTTTATTTTTATAAATATCGCTTAGATGAAGCGCGACGTGTTGCCGAGTTATCATTAGCAATGTGTGCAAAAGTTGGCGGTTTCGACGCGGATTGGACACATTTAACGATAGATTCTGCGAATTGGTCTAACCCTGAAGGCGCGGAACGGGTTTATTTATATACGTTAAAAGCCTTAAGTTTTATTCGCTTACGTCAACTACGTTTTGCAGATGCCGACCAAGTATTGACTAAATTGCAAGAATTAGACCCCTTAGATCAGGTCGGTAGTTCCGTTTTGCGTGATGTTGCCAGTAGCTTTGAAGAAGAGGTGAACGATTAATCTTGTTTGCTGAGCCTGCCCCTCAAGCGACAATAGCGTGTCGCTTGCAAGCCTTTCTCGATCACATTACAACCTTACCCGCCTCATTGGGGTATCCTTTAAATACGCAATTAGACGTTCATTTATTGCAAGATTTATTGTCTCAGCCCTTACACAATGTGGGGAATCCTTGGACAGATCATAGTCGTCGCCATCCCAGTCATGTTTTTGAACGAGAAGTTTTACAGGCGTTAGCCGTGCTCTATGAGTTTCCAAATACTGAAACAGTCGCGGGTTATATTACGTCGGGTGGAACAGAGGGGAATTTATACGGTTTGTATTTAGCGCGGGAAAAATATCCAACAGGAATTTTATATTTCTCTTGTGAAAGTCATTACTCTGTGCGTAAAAGTGCGCATTTATTGCGTGTGCCTTTTCAAGAAATTGCGACACAAGCACAGGGAGAATTAGATTATCAAGCCTTAGCAACCGCATTACAGCCTGAACATCCTGCCATTTTATTATTGAATATTGGTACAACGATGAAAGGGGCAATAGATAATCTGGAGATGGTGTTAAGTATTTTACAAGCAAAGGGCATTCAAGATTTTTATATTCACTGTGATGCGGCTTTATTCGGCATGACATTGCCATTTATTCCACAAGCCACTTATCCCACTTTTCGCTATCCAATACAAAGCCTTTCTATTTCTGGGCATAAATTTTTAGGTGCGCCCATGCCCTGCGGGATAGTGTTATGCCGTCCTCAAATGGTTGCTAATATTGCACGTCCTATCAACTATATTGACACGATAGACACGACTTTATCAGGCTGTCGTAATGGACACACTCCGATTATTCTCTGGTATGCCTTACAACTTAAAGGCTATACGGGCTTACAGGCAGAAGTTGCGCAATGTTTAGCCCATGCGCAATATTTGGAACAACAATTACAGGCGATGCACTATCCCTGTTTTCGTCATCCGCATTCAATAATTGTCGTTTTAAAAAAACCGCCACAAGTTTGTATTGAAAAATGGCAACTTGCTGTTGATGGTGATTGGGCGCATATCGTTGTTATGCAACAAGTACAACAGAAAATACTGGATCAATTTTTAACCGATTTGCGCGATAACCTTGCCACGCCCGTTATATCCTCCGAACTGGTGTAACGCTTGCTTAATCTTGCTTAACAAATGAATATCAGCGTTAAATTGTGACATCCTGTCTTAATATCAGGACAGATTAACCCTCAAGGAGCTTTTTAAACGCATGTGTGGCATTGTTGGCTTATTTACAAAAAATGTACGGCTAGAACCGCAACTCGGGGCATTACTCTCCGCGATGCTGGTTGATATGGGAGAACGCGGTTCAGACAGCACAGGCATTGCCATCTATAAAGACCAAGTTCCACAGCCTGCAATGAAACTAACCCTATATCACCCTTCTAATAATTATGATTGGGTACGTTTAGGCGAAATTGTGACAAAAAACTTCGGTGGCAAGGTTAATTTATCTATACGCACTAATCATGCAGTTATCACCGTGATGGAATCCCTAGACGTGATTAAACGCTGGATGCATCAACAATTTCCCGATGTTCGTCTGATGAGTGCGGGCGATACGATAGAAATTTACAAAGAAACAGGCACAGCGGCTGATTTCGTAGAACATTTTAACCTGCACGAACTACATGGCACTCATGCACTGGGTCATACCCGCATGGCAACAGAAAGCGCGATTACCACCGAACATGCCCACCCCTTTACGACAGGGCTAGACTTATGTCTCGTGCATAACGGCTCTTTATCTAATCACAATCGGCTTCGCCAACAACTCTGTCGACGCGGGATTGAATTTGAAACAGATAACGATAGCGAAGTCGCCGCAGGTTATCTGACATGGCAACTCTCACAAGGCGCGACACTGGATCAAGCCCTAGAATCTGCCCTAAAAGATATCGACGGTTTCTACACCTTTGCAATAGGCACACGCGATGGCTTTGCCGTCTTACGTGATCCCATCGCTTGTAAACCTGCCGTGATGGCAGAAACAGACGACTGGGTTGCCGTTGCCTCTGAATATCGAACCATCGCCCACCTGCCTAATGCCGAAAATGCCCGAATTTGGGAACCCGCCCCCGCAACTATTTACAGTTGGCACAGAACTTAAAACGACTCTTTGGAAAATATTATGTCAATGATTGATTTAGACCAAAGCACTGTCCGCGAATTAAATCAACGCTTACATCAACAAGATGTCATACAAACGCAATGGCAAATAAAAAACCCACGCGGCAAACATAATATTGCAGTTGGGGTTATGCACCCTGCAACTATCCATATTGATGGACATGTTGGCTATTACTGTGGCGGGATGAATCAACTGGCTACCCTCAATATCAATGGCAATGCAGGTTCTGGCGTCGCGGAAAATATTATGTCGGGACGGGTACACATCAAAGGCAACGCATCACAATACGCAGCCTCTTCAGGACATGGTGGATTAGTTGTGATTGAAGGTGATGCAAGCTCACGCTGTGGCATCTCTATGAAAGGCGTTAATATTGTTGTTGGTGGCTCAGTGGGTCATATGAGCGCGTTTTTAGCACAAAAAGGTTGCCTTGTTGTCTGTGGCGATGCGGGAGAAAATTTAGGCGCATCCTTATATGAAGCAGTGATTTATGTGCGTGGAAAAGTCAGCAGTTTAGGCGAAGCCTGCATCGAAAAACCCATGCACTTAGAACATATCAATCAACTACAAGCGTTATTAATACAAGCAGGCATAAATGCTAATCCAACAGACTTCCGTCGCTATGGCTCTACACGTCAACATTATCATTTTTATAGTGCGGCATTAAACAAATAATACAATGACTTACTTAATATTTAAAAACTAATTTACTTAAGTTCTGCAAGTTTATTTTAAAAAGATAAAAGCTTGTCTGAATCAGGATTTTCAGGATTAACAGGATTTAAAACCCTTAAACCAAGAAATTAATACGAATAACGCTTTTTAATTCTGCTAATTCTGAAAATTCTGTGAATTCTGATTCAGACAAAAAAAGACCTGCTAGGTTTTTAAAACCTAGCAGGTCTCTGTTTTATTTTATAAATATCGCCGAACTCAAGTTAGGATTAAAAAAGCAATTGTCTTTTTTTAAGAGAAAGTTATCAAATACAGCTTATTCAAACGTTGACGCTTCGTTATTCTTTTCTTTCTCCTGCTCTTTTTCCTTCTTTTCAACAACAAGTAGTTGTGGATTTTTTAATTTTTGTTCACTACTTAATACAGCTTGTAGTAATACCCACGCCTCTTTATTTTCCTGTTCGTAATGTTGAATCGTTTTTAACATACGCTGTTGCGATTTTTGCGTGATTTGCGTGGAAATACTGAAAGGTTTTCCGCGTGGGTTGGCAAGCTCAATTTGCCAATCAATCTCTGGTTTACGACTGGGTTGACGTAAAGATTTTGGCAATTTTGAGGAGAGAATTGGCAGGGTAACTTTAACCGCTCGGACAGGAATCACTGCTGTGTACTTGTCGGTTGCCGCTGATTCTGCGCTGCTTTTAACCTGTAGTGGATTTTTACGCCGTTCTTTAAAAGAAGAAACCTGTTCCGCTGTCACTTCGCCAACAATATTACCTTCTAAATCAACCCGTTTACTGCCTTGTGTTTTGATTAAGGTTTGATATTGCGAGTCATGACAGTAGAGGCAAATGGCGGCACTGATGCGTTTAAAACTTAAGTGTTCAGGTAAGTCATTAGAACCATCTGGCTTTTTTAAATAGCGACTGATGTCTTGACGAATGCCAACCGCAAGCGCGTATTTAATTTCGCCTTGGGAAAAAAATGCCTTGGGAAAACGTTCACGTAAAAAGTTAAGGGCTTCTTGGGTTTTATCTTTGGTTAATAAAGGGTTTTGAGTTGGGTCTTGCATAGTTTACAAACCTTGGTCTAAGGTGGAACGGTTTACTTTCTCTACCGCTGCAAGGGCTTGGCGTAGCACTTGTGCATCTGCGTGACGATTGGGGGCATGTTCACTTAAATAGCGTCGCCAATGGCGTGCACCGCATTCGCCTTGAAATAAACCTAGCAGGTGACGGGTAATATTAGCGAGGTAAGCCCGTCCGCTATCAAGTTCTGCCGTAATATAGGGAATCATTTGCTCGACAATTGCTTGACGTGTCGGTTTTTGATAATTGGGGTTAAAAAAATGTTGTTCTAAGTCTGCCAGTAAATAAGGATTTTGATAGGCTTCGCGTCCTATCATCACCCCGTCAACCTTTAGCAATTGTTGCTCCACATCAGCAATCGTTTTTAATCCCCCGTTGATAATAATTGTTAAATGGGGGAAATCCGTTTTAATCTGGTGTACAACATCGTAACACAGCGGGGGAATTTCTCGATTTTCTTTAGGGCTTAAGCCTTGTAACCATGCTTTACGGGCGTGAATGATAAAGGTATCACAGCCTGCTTGGGCAATGGTTTGGATGAAGTGGCAAAGATGTTCGTAGCTGTCTAATTCATCGATGCCAATCCGCGATTTAACTGTGATGGGAATATTAACAGCTTGTTTCATGGTGGCGACACAGTCCGCGACTAGTGCAGGCGTTGCCATTAGACATGCACCGAATTGTCCCGATTGCACGCGGTCACTGGGACAACCCACGTTTAAATTGACTTCGGCATAGCCATAATCTTTGGCAATTCGTGCACAGTCTGCTAAGGCTTGGGGGTCGCTACCGCCTAATTGTAAGGCTACGGGGTGTTCTGAAGGATGGAAACGTAGGAAACGGTCACGGTCGCCGTGAATAATCGCGCCTGTTGTGACCATTTCGCTATAGAGTAGGACAGATGGGGAGAGTAAACGTAAAAAATAGCGGTCATGCCGATCCGTCCAGTCTAACATGGGCGCGACGGCAATAAGACGATTAAGCATAATAATTGATATCGTTAATAAAAAGTAAAAACTGTGCTCAATTATAAGTTAAATGTTGAGCTTGGAAAACTTTTTATAATATATCTTCTCGTCGCTTCTAAACATATTTTGATTGTAGCTCTTGAGATTGGCGCATTTTAACGACGATGAATGTAATATCATCTGCAATTTTAGTTAATCCAATATGTAATTGAATATCAGCGACTATTTTTTGTTGAATTTCGTTAGCCGATAAATGCCAATAATGGCTAATGACTTTACATAAGCGGTCAACGCCGTACTGTGTGCCTGCTTTATTGCGTGCTTCAGTTAATCCATCGGTATAAAGTACAACGCCCTCTCCGGGGACTAAGTCGCGTTCTAACTTGGTGACAAAGTTTGTAATATCACGTTCAATGCCGACTAAAAATCCCATGTCTATCGTGTCTATGCGTTCAACTTCGCCATCATGATGGACAATTAAAACCTCTTCATGTTGTCCACTGAGTCTGAACTTGCCTTGCTGATAATCCATGAATAATAGGCTTAAATTTTTGTCAGATTGCATACGTTTAACATTGTCATAAACCACTTGATTCAGAATATTAAAGAATAGCTTGGGGTCGTCGATACGACTATTCAGTAAGGTTCTTACGGCGGTTTGTACCATCAGCATAACAACACCACTTTCTAACCCATGTCCTGTAACATCACCAATACCAATTTTAACTTTCCCATGCTCTTGCAAAATATCGTAGTAATCGCCTGCGACTTCGGTTGCGGGTTGCATATAGCTCGCTATGTCGAGTTCTTCAATATTGCTTAATTCTTCAGGACGTGGAAGTACCATCTGTTGCAGTTGACGACTAACCGCAAGCTCTGCCCCCATACGAATATTTTCTTGCGCTAATTGCTGATTTAATTTTGAAATTTCTAAATAAGCATTGCTCAAATCCTCCGTTTTTTCGCGCAGGGCTTGTTCGGAAAGGCGGAGCTTTTCTTCTGAACGAATGCGTTCGGCGATTTCTGCTTGTAATTTGCTGGGGCTTGGTGCTTCTATGGCGTAGGGAATGAGCGGGACAAGGAGGAAAAGGAAAACATAAAAGGAAATGCTGGCATTAATAAAACCAAGCCAACCACTCACCCAATAAGCGGGATACCAAAAGGTAACAATTTGTAAAAGATGCGTTGTTCCACAAATGGCAAACACTAAAAATGTACCAATTAATAGCCATTGTGTATTTTTAGGTAAATCATTGCGTCCATGGGTAAAATAAACAATTGCACCTGCAACAGCGTAGTAAGCTAATGCAGTGATGGCATTACTAATGACGTGTAAAGCGAGTAAATCAGGTAGCCAAGAAATACAATAGCCGTGTGGTAAGAAGTCATTAAATAACATGGTTTTTTCCTCATTATTATTCTTGCTAAAAATCCATTGCGTCCATTTTGATTGATGATGGTGCGCATTTTTCTAAAGTTTTATGCGTAAATTAGTAAAAGTGAGTAATAACGTTGCTTTTAGTCATTTAAACAAAGCAAATAGATGCAATCTATCGCTACCTATAAGCAATACCCTAGTGTAAAACTCGGACAATAACAACTGAAGATAATTTGTAGGATGGGCAAGAAAGAGAAAAAAAGGAAAGAAACGGAAAGCGGTTGTGTGATTAAACGGCTGTTTGTTTGATTATTAGCGATATCGGCTGACCGTTAGAAAAAATATTTTTTAAAATCCTATCAATATTTAAGACATCGTCTAATCTTGTTATTTTACTAGAGTGGTGCATAATATACGTTTTTCTAACAGCAGATAGGATTTTTAAAAGAGCGGAATATGGCGAAAGAAGATAATATTGAAATGGAAGGGACAGTGATTGAGACCTTACCTAATACCATGTTTAGAGTGCAATTAGATAATGGTCACGTCGTTACTGCCCATATTTCTGGACGGATGCGTAAAAATTACATTCGTATTTTAACGGGTGATAAAGTCACTGTACAATTAACCCCTTATGATTTAAGCAAGGGTCGTATTGTTTATCGAGCACGTTAGCCTTCCTCTACTGATTCAACTGTGCACGTAAATGGTTTAATAAGCCTTTACCTGCTTCCTCTACTAAATCTAAGACATGCTCAAACCCCGTTTGATCTATCCCGTGATAGGGGTCGGGTACTTCCCTGACTTTTAGCTGCGGGGCAAAATCTAAAAACAAGTGTAGCCGTTGTTTTTCACTCACGGGGCATGAGGCTTGTAATAGTCTGTAGTTTTGCATATCCATAGCAAGAATATAGTCAAACGTTGTGAAATCTTGCGGTTGTACTTGTCTAGCCCGCAATTGGCTTAAATCAATACCTCGTTTTGACGCAGCAAGTTGGGAACGGCGATCAGGTTGTTCCCCTATGTGATAGGCATGTGTCCCCGCCGAATCGATTTGAATCACATGATTTAAACGAGCCTCAGCAACTTGTTGACGAAATACCCCCTCAGCAGTCGGAGAACGGCAAATGTTGCCCATGCAAACAAATAAAATTTTCATCATGATTTAGCAAATATTCAGTTGTTAGAAATATAGTAAACGCACTATAAAACGATGCGAAAGACTGGCAGTCCTAAATTTAAATCATTTTGTGGTACGTTTACTATATTGATAAAGTTGTTTAGAAACTTTTAGCCATAAAAAACCATTGTTGTAAACGGGTTGTCGTAATCTGCAATTGTGAAAGTATAATTCCAAAAAACATCAAGCAACAGCCAATAAGCCCTTGCGTTGAAAACGTTTCTTGTAAAATCAGCCAACCTGCTAATGCCGCAAAAATCGTTTCGGTACTCATGATTAACGCAGCGTTAGTTGGTGCTATATAACGTTGCCCGATAATTTGCAACGTATAAGCAATGCCAACGGATAACAGCCCGCCCCATAAAATCGGAATACCCGCGCCGATAATACTTTGTATCGTCGTTGTCTCTAAAAAAAGCGCGACCCAAAAACTACAAAATGCACAGACTAAAAATTGCATAATTGCCAATAAAATCGGCTCTATCCGTTGCACAAACCATGCAATCGCTAACACATGCAATGCCCAGAAAATCGTACTAATCAGCAGTAAAAAATCCCCATAAGCCAGACTAAAATCAGCATTAACAGTCAATAAATATAACCCGATAACCGCTAAAATAGAGCCTAACCATGTGCCTAAATCAGGATATTGTCGCCAAAGTAGCCCCAATAAAGGCACGAGAATCACATATAATCCCGTAATAAATCCTGCTTTGCCTGCGGCGGTATAAATTAAACTAATTTGCTGAATCGTCGCTGCTGAAAACAATAAACTCCCTAAACAAAGCCCTGCCCACACTAATAAGCGTTTATCATCAGGTAAAGGCATTATTTGCCGTTTACGGTGTAACACCAGAAAAAAAGGGATTAAAAATAAGCCTCCTAATGCAAAACGAATCGCCGTAAACATAAAAGGGCCAATATGTCCCATACTAATTCGTTGAGCAACAAAGGTTGTTCCCCAAATAAAAGACGCGAGCAGTAATAAAAGTGTCGCGTGTAGCGGTTTAATCGTCATCGTTATATGCTTAATGCAACCTAAAATATTAAAAAGTTTTTGCCTTAATAAGCATTATGCCTATTGCTCGTGTAGAAAGTATTGCCATATTATGTCTGCATTCCTATTGAATGCTGACAATACGACACAACACATCAGACATATCCAAACCTGTAGGGGAGAATATCGAACATGTCTTTCTGGAAAAGTTTAACCAGCGAATTTATTGACATTATTGAATGGCTGGATGATACACAAAACACCCTCGTTTATCGCTTTGAACGCCATGATAACGAGATTAAAAACGGGGCAAAACTGATTGTACGTGAAGGACAAGTTGCGGTCTTTATTAAAGAAGGTAAGCACCAACGCACCATCGACATGGACATTTTAGAGCCTGCCGATACCTTCGAAGCAGGTACTTATACCTTAGACACTAAAAACTTACCTATTTTATCAACATTAATGGGTTGGAAATACGGTTTTGATAGCCCATTCAAAGCAGAAGTTTACTTTATCAATACCCGCCGTTTTCTCGACCAAAAATGGGGCACACCTAACCCAATTATTCTGCGCGACCCAGAATTTCAAATGGTACAAATTCGCGCATTTGGCACATTCTCCTATCGAATTAACAAACCGGCTTACTTCTTAAAAGAAATCGTAGGGACAGCAGGCAGTTTAAAAACGGACGATATTAACAAACAATTGCGCGATTTCATCGTTTCCCGCTTTACCGACGCATTGGGCGAAAGTCGCATGTCAGTATTAGACATGGCAGCAAAACACGATGAACTTGGCGAATTTGTCAAAGAAAAAATTAAAGGGGAATTTGCAGAATTAGGCGTAGAACTGCTAAAAATCGTCATTACCAATATTAACCTGCCCCCAGAATTAGACGAAGCCTTCAAAAAACGCAGTAGCATGGGCATACTCGGCAATATGCAAACCTATACCCAATATCAAACCGCTGAAGCCATTGGCAAAGCAGCAGAACACGGTGGCAGTGGCATTGCAAGCAGTATGATGGAAAGCGGTATGGGCTTTGCCATGGGCATGAACATGGCAAATCAAATGCAAAATGCGCAACAACAAGCCCCACAACCCAACGCAGGCACAATGCCGCCCCCCCTGCCTCAAGCAGTCGCCTATCACGTCGCTATCAACGGTCAAACCCAAGGACCATTTGAATTACCGACGTTAAAACAACATGTTCAATCAGGACATATTACCCGTGATACGCTAGTCTGGAAACAAGGCATGGCAAACTGGACAGCAGCAGGACAAGTCATGGAATTATCCAGCCTCTTTGGTAGCGTGCCCCCTCCCTTACCGCATCGCTAACACATTTTAACCAGATTATTTAGATAATCATCATGGTGCGTTATGGCAACACTATAGCAAACGTATTATAAAACGACATGGAGGACTGGCAGTCCTCACAGGACTGCCAGTCCTAGATTTAAATCACTTTATGGTACGGTTACTATAACGCACCTCATTCAAGGAATGTAAACCATGACAGACTTCTACAGCCTTAAAGCGAAAGCTATCAATGGAAAAGAAATTGAAATGTCTGCCTATAAAGGCAAAGTTTTATTAATTGTCAATACTGCCAGTAAATGCGGTTTTACCCCCCAATACGAAGCCCTACAAAAACTCTATGAAGCATATAACCCCCAAGGGCTAGAAATTTTAGGGTTTCCCTGCGACCAATTCGCCCATCAAGAACCCCATTCAGACACAGAAATTCAACAATTTTGCAGTCTCAACTTTGGCGTTACATTCCAACTATTCAGCAAGATAGATGTTAATGGCGAAAATACACACCCCATTTACCAATATTTAAAACAAGCCTTATCAGGTATTTTAGGCAGTCGTATTAAATGGAATTTCACCAAATTTCTACTAGCCGCCGATGGAACACCCATAAAACGTTTTGCACCAACGACAAACCCGAAGGACATTGCCAAATATATAACGCCCTTACTCAAAACTAAGCCTGAAAACCCCGCACCATAAAAAAATAACATCGTCTATTAAAGCCACGTGCTTACCTTGCCATGAACAAAACACACACAGTTTTATATAATGGCACACCCATCAACGACACATGAAAGCAGTACCATCATGTGTTTTTCTTTTTATACCAAAAAATAAATATCTTATGAGCAATGAAGCGTTTCAACAACAAAGCCTTCAAGGCGTTTCCCGTACTTTTGCCCTCACTATCCCGCGTTTACCGCCAAGTTTATGTCGAAGCATTGGTAATGGGTATTTGTTATGCCGAATTGCTGACACCATTGAAGATGAACCGAGCTTAACGGCTGAACAAAAACACGAATTTTTCCAAAAATTTATTGACGTTGTTGCAGGTAAACAAAGCGCGTTCACCTTTAGTCGCGCCTTATATCCACGACTCTCAGACAGCATGTTGCCTGCGGAACGACAATTAGTCTTTGATACCGAAAAAGTCATTCAAATCACCCATTCACTGCCCCAAACACAACAAGCCATTCTATTACGCTGCGTCAAAATTATGAGTAATGGCATGAGTGAATTTCAATTTTTATGGGAAAAGTTACGCCAATCACAACAAGGCTTAAGTACACTCACGCAAATGAATGATTACTGCTACTACGTCGCGGGCGTGGTTGGAGAAATGGTGACGGACTTATTTTGTGATTATTCCCCCGCCATTAATCAACATCGTCAATCCTTACGGACGCTTGCCTTATCCTTTGGGCAAGGCTTACAAATGACGAATATTTTAAAAGATATTTGGGACGACCAAGCACGGGGCGCGTGTTGGCTACCGAGCGAAGAATTTGCCAAAGTTGGTTTTGATTTACGCACGCTGAACCCTAACAACTATCAACCTGCCTTTGGTGAAGGCTTAAGCCAATTAATCGGCGTTGCGCATCATCATCTACACAATACCTTGCGTTACATCTGCCTATTGCCATCGAAAGAAGTTGAAATCCGCTGTTTCTGCCTATGGACAATGGCAATGTCATTATTAACCCTGAAAAAACTACAAAAGCATTTAGATTTCAAAGACGGGCAACAGGTTAAAATTTCCCGTCGTAGCGTCAAACTGAGCTATCTTGTCAGCCGTACCGCAGCCCGCTCCAATCTTGCCTTAAAAATACTTTTTTACTTAACCAGTTACCCACTCAAAGAAGTGACTGTTGAGCCACTAACTCCCCCGCAACAAGTTGCACTATGGGAATTGCCAGAGTATCGACTGATTTAATTGCAAAACCTGAGATTGGCGAGTAGTTTGTCTGAATCAGAATTCACAGAATTTTCAGAATTAGCAGAATTAAAAAACGTAATTCACCTGACTTTTTGGTTTTAGGGTTTAAATTCTGTTAATTCTGAAAATTCTGATTCAGACAATGTTTTAATCTTTTCGCATGTTCCAACAGACCTGCTAGGTTTTTAAAACCTAGCAGGTCTTTTTTTGTCTGAATCAGAATTCACAGAATTTTCAGAATTAGCAGAATTAAAAAACGTAATTCACCTGACTTTTTGGTTTTAGGGTTTAAATTCTGTTAATTCTGAAAATTCTGATTCAGACAAGCTGTTGTCTTTTTAAAGGAAACTCGCCAAACTCAGGTAGAATTAAAAAGCGTTATTCGCATTAATCTTTTGGTTTAAGGGTTTTAAATTCTGCTAATTCTGAAAATTCTGTGAATTCTGATTCAGACAAAAAAAAAGCCTCAGTATATTGATACTGAGGCTTTTTTATTTCTATCGTCTTTAATAAACCGCCTGCTTTGGCGAATCAGCTGTAACCTCGTTCATTGGGAAGATACCCCGAGTGTCCTATCAGTTTCAACCGCCTGCTTTGGCGAATCAGCTGTAACACAAGATTACCAACGGCATTAAAGAGACTGTTTCAACCGCCTGCTTTGGCGAATCAGCTGTAACTCGTGCCACGGGAAGTAAAAATGGCAATAGATGAGGTTTCAACCGCCTGCTTTGGCGAATCAGCTGTAACTCGTGCCACGGGAAGTAAAAATGGCAATAGATGAGGTTTCAACCGCCTGCTTTGGCGAATCAGCTGTAACAAATTATCTTGCCTGAGCGAGGGACACTCGTTGTGTTTCAACCGCCTGCTTTGGCGAATCAGCTGTAACCGATATTCAGACTACTACGGGGAATACGCATGTTGGTTTCAACCGCCTGCTTTGGCGAATCAGCTGTAACGTCAAGGTTTTCGAGGGGTCACTGCTACTGGAGGCGTTTCAACCGCCTGCTTTGGCGAATCAGCTGTAACGCGCACATCAATCACATCATCAGGTGACTTAACACTGTTTCAACCGCCTGCTTTGGCGAATCAGCTGTAACCCCGACGGTCAAAATAATCGCATATTTTTCACTTGCTTGCAAGCCAAAATTTTCATGAAAAATTGTCCAAAAAAGTAGAACTCTTTTGCATATTTCTTGCGTAAGAAAATATCTTGTTAAATCAACAAAATACAAATACCGTTTTTTAAAAAAACGGCCCATTTTACGACCCTCGAAAAGTAGAACTCTCTTCTTGATTTTAAAGGACTATTCAATTATTCCCGCTTATCCCGACGAAATGAATAACTCGATATTGATACACCTTCATTAAAAAAACAGCAAAACGATGACAACCCCCAATTTTGCGAAAAAGCACTTAAGGTTTGTCTTAATAAATTCGTCCCATTTTATACAAGAGCAATTCACCGCGAGTTAATGGCACAGCAAGCCAACAGGTTTGCGCCATACATTGAAAATCCATATCCCACATCGGTATTGGATAGCCACTGTGTGAGGGTAAACGTAAACTAAATAACTCGTTATTTTCGCTAATATCCCAAAAACGAATAGACGCATCACTGCTGAGTGTAATCAGTTGTTGCGGGTCAGGTAGGTAGAGTGCTTTTAATATACTGTTTTCATGACCGATTAAACGTTGAACTAATTGTTGATTAGTCGTTTCATAGAGATACACGCTTGCACTATCGCCAACACTGACAATAGACTGTCCCATTGGGTCAAAAATAGCATTATAAACAGTTGTTTGTTGTTCACTGGGTAATTCTGTGCGTAAAACAGGTTTATCTTCTAATAATGTCCATAAGCGGATATTACCTTCTTTTCCCGTCGTTAATAATTGTTGTCCATTTGGATGGAACATTAAGCTAGTAACGACGCTTTGTTGTGCTTGCCATTGGTGTTGAATCTCAGCTTCATTTGCGTCAAAACTCAATAAACGCACTTCTCCATCATAATGCCCTGTTGCAAGTTGTTTGCGTTGTGGGTTTTCTGCAAGAGCGTAAACCGCTTTTTTAGTTTGTTCATCAAACACAGTTTGTTGTAATTGAAAGCCTTGCGCGTCACTACGCCATAATCGTACAAAACCATCACCCGCCCCAGCAGAAGCGAACCATTCGCCATTTTTATTGGTTAAGCCCTGAATGCGTATTAATTGTTGAATACGTCCTATGTGGGCTTTTTCTAGCGTGTTTAGTAAATTACCCGTTATTAATGAATAAACTTGTAAAACACCTGTAGCAAATCCAATGACAACTTGCTGATTTTCTGGAAGTAGTAATACAGAAGTGGGTTCACTCGGTAAGTGTACTGTATGAATATTGGGTTTATCTTGCAATTGCCAGCGTTGAATTGTGCCATCACGTCCACCGCTGAATACAATGTTATTTTGTAAACTTAAACTAGCGATGCTGTCATTATGCCCTTGCCATACTTGTAGGCTCACACCGCTGTCAATATCCCATAAACGCAGGGTTCTATCACGACTGGCGGATAAAACCCGTCGTCCTTCTGGTAAAAATACAACATCTAGGATGCTATTTTGATGTCCTGATAAAACGTTGAGCGATTGGTCATTTTTAATACTCCATAATCGCAAGGTTTTATCACTGCTGGCAGTAATTACATATTGCCCATTAGGACTGAAACGAATTGCTTCAACATCTTGAGTATGTCCTTGATACAGACGGATTCGCTTTCCTGTCGCAACTTCCCATAAACGCGCGGTTTTATCAAAGGATGCACTGGCTAACAATGTGCCATCAGGGCTGAATGCTAACCCTGAAGCGGGAATGCGTCCTGTATGTCCTTTAAAACGGCGTAATTCATGGGCATCTGTCACTGACCATAAACTGATTGAATGCTCTAGTTCACGCCCCGCACTGGCTAAGAATTGCCCATCAGGGCTAACGGCTAACGCATTGATTTTATAACCAGCATCCCATTCGCGCAGAATTTGCCATGTATTTTGAGCGGGGGGGCTTGCGTTTTGTCGTGTCCATAAAATCACTTTTTGATCATGTCCTGCACTGGCAAGCCATTCTCCATGCGGTTCAAAAACAAGGGATTGAATATCACCTTGATGAGCCTGCAAGATTTGCATCACTTTTCCCGTATTTGCATCCAAAATATGGATGATTCCGCGAGTGCTCGCGACAGCTAACCAACGGGTATCAGGGCTTAATGCGATGGCGTTAATGGGGGTATTTAATTGGAATTGCAGTTGTGCAGGGTTACTTTGTTGTTGCACAAACCAATCTAGTAAGGTGAATAAATGCCGACGGCTGGGCGCAACACTGTTATTTAAATAACTTGCATCCGTCAATACTTTACGTGCTGTTTGATAATCTTCAACGCGGGCTAATAATGCCGCGTGGGTTAAATGCGATTCAAATAATTCCGTAGTGCGGGTTTGCTCAATATTTTCTATGGCTTGTTTTGCTTGTAGGGCAAGCCCTTCAGAAATTTGTGCTTGATTTTTAGCCACTAAAGCAGATTGTTTAGATTGTTCTGCTTGCGCTAAGGCATTACGAACCTGTTGCTCAGAAGATTCGGCGCGTTGTTTCGCTAATTCGGCAGCGCGTGCTTGTGCTGTTGCTAATTGCGCTTGATAGTAAGCAAATAAACCTGCAAGCAACGCTAAAACAGATAAACCCGCAAATAATAAAGCAATATAATGACTACGTTGTAACCGTTTACGGGCTTGTTCAGCATGTTGATGTTGGCGTTGTTGAACGGCAAGGCTAGAGGCTTGAATATAATCAATGGTTTCAGGTAATAAAGCATCTTGCCAATGGATTAATAAATCTTCTGCTTCAATTAATAATTTACCCTCTGGCAATAATAAATCAGGTAATTTGCCCTCATTTTGCCAATGAATAGCGGCATCTTTCACCCGTGCACGGACTTGTAAGGCGTGGCGGTCTTCATGCCACCATGCTAATAAGCGCGGCCAATGGTGCAATAAGGCTTCATGCGCAATGCGTGCGAAGGCTATTTTATTTTCTGTTTCGCCTGTTACTAACAAACGCGCTTGAGTCAATGCATGGAGTAATTCTTTTAAAGGCTCAGGGGTTTTATGGTCATCATATAAAAAACGTTGACCTAAAACAGGCACATCCCCATTTTTGGCAACTGTAACCAAAGTTCGCATTAAATTAGGAAAACAGGCTTGCGCGGCAGGACTGACTTGATTAAAAACCATTTCTGCATGTTGCGCTAACGCCCCTTCTAAACCGCCAATCCGTTGATAAGCCTCATAAGTAAGCCCACCTTGTGCATTGCGTTGTTCATACAAACGCTCAAGCGTAAATTCTAACAGGGCGAGATTTTCAGGATTATCGCCGATTGCTTCGAGTAATACTTCATCTAAGCTAATTGTTTTTTCAGGTAATTCCGCAAAATGTAAGCCTGCCGCTAACGCAGGTAAACGAATAATTTGGCTTAATTCATTTAATGAGGGAGGCGTTAATAAATAGTGTCCATGTCCTTCCATTAAACGTACTAACGCGGGTAATTCGGCACACCGATGATAAAAATCGCTGCGCATGGTGCTAATCACCCAGACATTTTCCATGCTGACTAAAAACGTAAGCAATTGAATGAACGCAATACGGTCTGAGGAGCTAATCGCTTCTAAAGTAAAAATTTCCTCAAATTGGTCAACAAATAATAATAAATGCACTGCGTTATGAGCTAACCGCTGCAACTTAGCCGCTTGCACAAGTCGATCATTGATAAAGCGCGTAATCGCATTTTTTTCTGCGAGACGTAACAAATTTAATAAAATCTGTGTGTCATAAGGGGTTAGCGTTGGTAAGGCACTTTTAACTAATAATTCAATGGCTAATCCTAGGGCTAAATCATTACTAAAATCACTGGGGCGTAAAACCGCCTTACGCCACGCACTGACACCTTCAATCACATTAGGTTGTGTGAGCAAGGGAATAACGCCAGCCCGTACTAGCGAAGACTTTCCACAGCCACTCATCCCTAACACCATGATAAAAGGATGTTTTTCTTGTGCCTGCTTGCGTAAATATTGAATAATTTCCCCAACTGCTTGCGTTCTCCCAAAAAAAATGGGGGCATGTTGCTCTTCAAATAAATGTAAGCCCCGAAAGGGAGAACCATGCGTCCAACGATTAATAGTTAAAGCTTTTTCTTCACAAGGAACGGTTTTTGAGGCTAATAAATGGCGTAAATATTCCTCTATATGCTGTTCAAAGAAAGCCAGATTATCAAACGGTTGAAAAATTGCTTGTTGTGTAGATTTATGTTGCTGTGACCAATAATTACAAAAATTATCAGTGCGTTCTTTTTGCGCCATCCGCTGATTAAAGTCGGTCGCTTTCGAATTTTGTAAAAAAGGCGGTTCTAACGTTTTACGATAAATCAACATGTCAGGCTTGCCCATAGACTGAAAATTAGCCAGTGCAGTTTCAAATTCATATTCGACGCTGGTGGCGTATTGACTACCATCAGCACGATAATGCACTGATTTTGGTCTTTCACCCAATTGTGACCATAAGACGCAGATATAAACATCGATACAGGTCGGCAAAATTTCATGCTTAATGCTGTCAGGCGTAACAGAAAAATAACTTATTAAACAAACTTGATTTGCATAGGTTTCTGCTAATCGCTGAACAACTCGTTCAATAATGACACGTTCCTCACTAACATCATTAGGCGTGGTTATAAATAGGGTTAAATGTGGTAGTTCCATTGAATAGCCTTCGAAAAACAGAGCGATTTATCACCTTATCATTAACTGACATAATCAAATGCATTTGGATAGGTAAAAATCAGGATATAGCAAACGTACCATTTATCATGCATTAGCCATGCTTACCTGAAATAAACCACTCAATGCAATTCAAATCTGATAATATTTTAAACAAAAACAGTTCGTTATGTTTTTAACATCTAGCAAGTCTTTTTTATCTGAACAAGGATTTTCAGGATTGTTCACGGTATGCTGATGAAAAAAATCATTATCTTGCAGAATTCAGGTTTATTAATTAAGTTTCTGTAATCTAAAGATGAATTAATTCTTAACTAAATTTTAAGAATAAAGTGAAAAAATTTAAAATCACTTTTCTTTAGTAACAGGATATTTTTGTGTTAAACCTTATTAAAAATCGCTATAACACATTTATTTTAATCGGTATTATCTATCTCATTTTGTCAGCTTTGCTACGTATTTTACTGTGGGGTGACTTTGGCATTGATGCCGATATTAACGTTTACAACCTGCCTATTATGCTGTTAGCAGGCGTTATAAATGACCTTATCATTTTGCTGTATTTTCTCTTTCCCTTAACTTGTTTACTGTTTTTGTTACCTGATCACTGGTTTCAAAAAAGGCGCGGTAAAATTCTCAGTTTTATAATTATCTTCGCGTACTTATATGGCTTTTTATATATTATGGAAGCCGAATTTTTCTTTTTTGAAGAATTTAACGCCCGTTTTAACTTAGTCGCTGTGGATTATCTGGTTTACCCTCATGAAGTCTTTATTAATATTTGGGAATCTTATCCTGTCACTTTAGTATTGCTCATTAATTTAGCAGTGGCATTAGGGCTATTTTATGGCATTTGGCGCAACATTTCGCCGACTTTAAGCGTGACCATTCCATTAAAAAAACGCTTTTTTGTTCTTTGCACACATACGCTTAGTATTTGTCTGGTTGCTTACGTGTTTTCAACAAATACCTTTGCGTTTTCAGAAAATCGTGTTGTGAATGAAATTACAGCAAACGGGGTGAGTAGTTTCTTTCAAGCACTAGCAACGAATGAGCTAGATTATCACCTCTATTACCGTACAGGGGAGCATAAAGCCTTGTTCGATAAGCTGGTGAATAATTTAAAAGTGGGCGGTGGTGAATTTACCCATTTAACAGAACAACGTATCGACCGCCATTTTCCCGCAAATCCGCAAGGATTAGGTAAGCTCAATGTCGTTGTCGTTGTTGAAGAATCTTTTGGCGGGGAGTTTGTAGGCAGTTTAGGGGATACACGAGGACTGACACCCGAGTTTGATAAATTAGTGCAACAAGGGCTATTTTTTACCAATGCCTATGCAACAGGCACAAGAACTGTACGCGGTTTAGAAGCCATTACCTTATCATTTCCCCCGATTCCAAGCGAATCCGTGTTAAAACGCCCTAATAATGAAAATATGGTGAATTGGGGCACAGTGATGCAAGCGCAGGGGTATCAACCTAGCTTTTTATATGGGGGTTATGGCTATTTTGATAATATGAATTATTTCTACAGCCATAATGGTTTTGAAGTGCGTGACCGTAGCGACATGCCCCCTCCACATTTTGCCAATATTTGGGGCGTGAGCGACGAAGATTTATTTAATTACGCTTTGAGTTATTACGACCAGCAAGCAGCGAAAAAACAACCGTTTTTCTCAATGATTATGACAACTTCTAATCATAAACCCTTTACTTTCCCTGAAGGTATTCCCCAAGTGCCTGCTTCTGGGGGGGGACGCGATGCGGGTATTCGGTATGCGGATTATGCGATAGGTAAATTTATCGAAGGGGCACGGCAGAAAGCATGGTTTAATCAAACGGTTTTCGTGTTTGTTGCTGACCATGGTGCGCGGGTGTATGGAAAAGCGGAAATTCCTTTAAAAACATATAGAATCCCCTTGTTAGTTTATGCACCACAACGTATTCCAGCGCGTATCGTTGACCGTCCAATTGGACAAATTGACATTGCGCCAACCATTTTAGGATTACTGGGTTTAGACTATGAAGCCCCATTCTTTGGGCAAAATGTGTTTAATTTACCTGAAACACAAATGAGCACTTTATTGTTTAACCATAATCATACCGTTGCATTAGACCAAGGCGATACTTTGTCATTATTGGATTTAAACGGCAAAACTGAGCAAGTGACCTATGATACAAAGAATGAACGTTTTACCCCATTGGCGAAAAAAGACGAAGCCCAATTGGATTTAGCAACGGCTTATTATCAGTTAGCAGTTGAACAATTCCAACATTATCAAGTGCATTAAACGATAATTAATGACGGATACTACCCGTTTTAAGCAGTGGTATCCGTTTTAAAAAAGTTAAGGTAAATCATTCAAGTCTAAACAGCGGGCATGTTGACAATTAACGACATGGTGCGAGGTTAAAACCGCTAAATTGCCCCGCTGTGCATGGGCATCTAATAAACCCTCAATCATTTGAATTGCCGCTTTATCTAAAGACGTAAACGGCTCATCTAAAATCCATAAAGGCACATCACAAACTAATAAACGCGCTAAAGCAACACGGCGTTGTTGACCTGCGGATAAGGTGCGGACAGGCACATCTTCAAAACCACACAAACCAATAATTTTTAAGGCTTCCTCTAAATCGATACCTGTGGTTTTCATCATTAAGGCTTGCGTCACGCGCAAATTTTCCAACGGTGTCAGCTCAGTTTTAATACCTGCTAAATGTCCGACGTACAACAGATTTTCCCAATAATCCCCTTTTAATGCGGCAATATCTTCTGATTGCCAGTAAATGCTTCCCTCTGTTGGTAAGGCTAAACCGCATAAAATACGCAATAAACTGGTTTTTCCGCTCCCATTCCGTCCCTCAATTTGCAAAATTTCACCACTTGCAACGCTAAAATTCAGATTTTCAAATAAAATTCTATCATCCCGAATGCACTGTAATTGATTTACAGACAAGGTGAAACGAGTGGATAAATCGATAGGATTAGCGGTTAGCATATTATTTATCATAGAAAAAGTGCCGAATGAAAAAGAGAAATGGCTATTCAGAAAAAGAATAATAAGGCTATAATGCTTATTATGTGACTTAATGCGAGTGCTATATAAAGATTGTCATATAACCTGTAGAAAATAAACAATTTTTAACGGAGGGTTTAATTATGGATATAGGCGAAATTTTAGCGTTCGGTGTTAAAAATGGCGCTTCTGACTTTCATTTGTCGGCTGGGGTACAGCCCATGATTCGCGTTAATGGTGATATGCGTCGCCTTAATGTGGATGTGTTAGATCATAGCACGGTGCGCGATATGGTTTATGACATCATGAACGATAACCAACGCAAAGAGTACGAAAAATATTTAGAATGCGACTTCTCTTTTGAAATTCCAAACTTAGCCCGCTTTCGTGTCAACGCATACAACCAAAATCGGGGCGCGGGTGCGGTTATTCGTACCATTCCCTCCAAAATTTTAACCTTAGAACAACTCAATGCACCGTCTATTTTTAAACAATTTGCCATGTATCCACGCGGTATTGTGCTGGTTACAGGGGGGACGGGGTCAGGCAAGTCAACTACGCTTGCGGCAATGATGAACTACCGCAACGAAGAAGAATATGGACATATTTTAACGATTGAAGACCCTATTGAGTTTGTGCACGAATCTAAAAATAGTTTAATTACACAACGTGAAGTCCGTCGGGACACTTTAGGTTTTACTGAGGCGTTACGCTCGGCTTTGCGTCAAGACCCTGATGTTATTCTTGTTGGGGAAATGCGGGACTTAGAAACCATTCGACTTGCCCTATCCGCCGCAGAAACAGGTCATGCTGTATTTGGTACGTTACACACCTCATCCGCTGCAAAAACCATTGCCCGTATTGTGGAAGTGTTTCCAACGGAAGAAAAAGACACTATTCGAACGATGATTTCAGAATCTTTACAAGCGGTTATTTCACAAAGTTTGTTGAAAAAAGTGGGGGGTGGACGGATTGCGGTGCATGAAATTATGGTGTGTAATCCCGCTATTCGGAACTTAATCCGCGAAAATAAAGCCGCACAAATGTATTCAGCGATTCAAACAGGCGCGAAAGAAGGGATGCAGACCTTAGACCAAAAACTGCAAGAGTTATTGAAGAAAAATTTAATTACCCGTGAAGCAGCGCGTGAAAAAGCAGTGTTTAAGGATAATTTTTAGTTCACAAGAATTCCCTCCCAATTTCTCCACGAAAAACACGAACAACACGAAAAAAACCATGTTCGTGTTTTTTGTGTTGTTCGTGGTTTAAGTGTTTTTTGTTTTACCCCGCCTAAAAATTCGGTAATATCCTCTTACCTTACTAAGTTAATCAATCATTGCTGGTGGGAGTTTCCCATGATGATACGTCATTTCAGTTTTATCCGTTTGATATGGCTTTGTTGCCTCATACCTTTGACTGTTTCAGCACAAACATTTGAAGAGAGTATTCAAACGTTTAGTCAAGTTTCCGACCGTTCTGGTTTAATCAATATTATTCAACAGTTAGCCAATATTGGCGATGAGCGCGGTTTGCCTATTTTAGAAGCCTTGCGGGATGGACAGTTGCGTATGACTGCCGATAATCAGGTTTTTATCCTCAAGGGCGAGCAAGCAAAAAATGGCTTAACAGGGGAAATGGTCGCCGTTTCACAATTGAATTTTAAGGAATTACCCAGTATTAATAATGCAATACGTCGCGCTTTATTGCCTGCTATTGGGCAGTTACAGTTAAGTGTTAAAGACCCCACAATCCGTTTGCAGGCAGCAGAAGAGTTGCGAAAACGTCCACCCGAAGGGGCAAATGAGTTTTTAAAAATCGCTATTGCCCGTGAGCAAGACCCCAAAATTAGCCAAACCTTAAAAATTGCCTTGGCACAAATCGAATTAAATAGCCCTGACCGCCCAACCCGTTTAAATGCCTTACAGTTAATGCAAGAGGTTCAATCCAGTGAATTTACTGCGTTATTAACGCCGTTAGTCGCTAAAAATCCCGATGGGAGTTTTGTTGAAACGGATGCAGAAATTCGTACAAAAGCCAGTACGTTATTGCAAGCCATTGAGCGGGAACAAGCACGAATTGCGCAATGGGGGAATCTATTTTACGGCTTAAGTTTGGGCAGTATTTTGTTATTAGCCGCGTTAGGTCTTGCAATTACGTTCGGCTTGATGGGCGTGATTAATATGGCGCATGGGGAAATGTTGATGTTGGGCGCGTATAGCACGTATGTAGTGCAAAATCTTTTTCGTGAATATTTACCCACAGGCTTTTTTGATGCGTATCTAATACTTGCCTTGCCTGTGGCATTTATTGTGAGCGCAAGTGTTGGAATTTTATTAGAACGTAGCGTGATTCGCTTTTTATACAATCGTCCTTTAGAAACCTTATTAGCTACGTGGGGCATCAGTTTGGTGTTAATTCAAACAGTGCGCTTGTTATTCGGTGCGCAAAATGTGCAAGTTGCAAATCCCAGTTGGTTATCAGGCGGGATAGAGGTCGCGCAAAATTTAGTTTTACCTTACAACCGTTTAGCAATTATCGGCTTTGTGATTTTCGTCGTTGTGCTGGTTTGGTTTATTTTGCGACATACGTCTTTAGGGTTAAAAGTGCGAGCAGTCACACAAAATCGGCAGATGGCGGCATGTATGGGAATTCGGACTGCACAAGTGGATATGTGGACATTTGGGCTAGGCTCAGGCGTAGCGGGCTTGGGCGGGGTGGCTTTATCACAAGTGGGCAATGTTGGCCCTGAATTGGGACAGCTTTATATTATTGATTCTTTTATGGTCGTTGTATTGGGCGGAGTGGGAAATATCGCGGGCGCGGTGTTTGGTGCGTTGGGGTTGGGAATGTTTAGTAAGTGGTTAGAGCCTGAAGTCGGCGCAGTACTCGCTAAAATTTTAATGCTAGTGTTGATTGTTCTATTTATTCAAAAACGACCACAAGGTTTATTCGCGCTCAAAGGGCGATTTGTAGAGAACTAAAGAGACAAGGACACATCCATGTTAAACCGTTTCTATCGCTTACATAGCCCGCTAGCGTGGCTTTCACTGGTACTTATTGCCCTCGTTTTAATTATTGGAATTCCTTTATTAAATACACAATTAACGGCAAATAGTGCGGGGCATGTGCCTGATTATTTAATTCCCTTATTAGGGAAATTTTTATGTTATGCCATGGTTGCCTTAGCCATTGATTTAATTTGGGGATATGCAGGCATTTTAAGCCTAGGGCATGGCGTATTTTTTGCCTTAGGGGGTTATGCGATGGGCATGTACTTAATGCGCAGTATGGCTGGGCTTGGGGTTTATCGCAGTGAACTACCTGATTTTATGGTATTTTTAAATTGGCAATCTTTACCATGGTATTGGTATGGTTTTGATAATTTTGCCTTTACGCTGTTGATGGTTCTGTTAGTTCCTGCCTTATTAGCCTTTGTTTTTGGCTGGTTTGCCTTTCGTTCACGGATTAAAGGGGTTTACTTTTCTATCATTACCCAAGCCATGACATTTGCCTTGATGTTGCTGTTTTTTCGCAATGAAACAGGGTTCGGTGGAAATAATGGCTTAACCGATTTTAAATTTATTTTAGGTTATTCTATTCAAGAACATAACACCCGTTTAGCCTTGTATATCATCACTGCCGTGATGTTGCTCTTGGTGTATTTACTCTGTCGTTTTTTAGTCACAAGCAAGTTAGGACGGGTTTTAACCGCGATTCGAGACGCAGAAAGTCGGGTGATGTTTTGCGGATATAATCCTTTGTATTATAAATTATTTGTTTGGGTCGTTTCTGCAATGATTTGCGGAATTGCGGGTGCATTGTATGTGCCTCAAGTCGGTATTATCAACCCGAGTGAGTTAGCTCCCGCGAATTCTATTGAAATGGCGATTTGGGTCGCAGTGGGGGGGCGTGGCACGCTGGTTGGGGGCATGGTTGGTGCGGGTGTAATTAATGGAGCAAAAAGCTGGTTTACGGTCGCTTATCCTGATTTATGGCTGTATTTTTTAGGCGGGTTATTTATTCTCGTCACGCTTTTCTTACCGCGCGGGCTTATCGGTATTTTTAAAGGGAAGGCAGGCAAATGAGCACGAGTTCAACAGAAAATACAACGAATAAAGCAGATACAACGCCACGCTGGTTAGCACGTAGTCGGCAATTTTGGCGACGCGACCACGTGTTTAAAATGATGATGCCACCGATTCATACACTACAGTTGGATTTATCGCATGATACCGTGTTGTATTTGGAAAATATCACCGTTAGCTTTGACGGATTTAAAGCCTTAAATGATTTAAATTTTTATGTAAAACGGGGGGAATTGCGCTGTGTGGTTGGAGCGAATGGGGCAGGAAAAACCACGATGATGGATGTCATTACAGGCAAAACACGCCCCGATAGTGGTTCAGCTTTTTTTGGTCAATGGATTGATTTAACACAGTATTCAGAATCGGAAATTGCATCAGCGGGTATCGGGCGCAAGTTTCAAAAGCCAACCGTATTTGAAAATCACAGCGTTTTAGAAAATTTAGAATTGGCATTAAGAGCTTATAAAGGCGTATGGTCGAGTTTATTCGCACGTTTAAGCCCTGAACAACGTGACCGTATCGACGAAATTTTGCGCTTAATTGGCTTGACTGACCACGCACAACGGCGAGCAGGTTTATTAGCACATGGGCAAAAGCAGTGGTTAGAAATTGGTATGTTATTAGTGCAAGAACCGTATCTATTACTGTTAGATGAACCCGTTGCGGGGATGACACAACATGAAATCGAACGCACCGCAGAATTGTTGAATACATTGGCGGGAAAACATGCCATTGTTGTGGTTGAACATGATATGGCATTCGTGCGTTCTATTGCGAAAACGGTCACGGTGTTACATGAAGGGCATGTCTTAGCGGAAGGTAATATGGCGGATATTCAAGCAGACCCTCGTGTTATTGAAGTTTATCTCGGCGAATAATTTACTTTAAATTCGGTAGAATAATACGGCGTGAGCAATAACACTTATTTTAATGCGTTAAATATTTTCCTTTTTTATTAAGAATATGGAGAGAGAAGCACAATGAAAAAAAGACATCTCGTTGCTTTATTATGCGCCTTAGGAACAACATTACTGACCAATGCGTATGCAGCCGATAGCACGATTAGCACCGCCTGCCAGCAAACCAGCGCGCCGATTTACGATAATAATCTGCAAATTTTATCCTTGCCGTGTTTTGTCAATAACCAAGATGGGCAGACTTATACCGCTGTTTTGCAACTCAAGCCCAGTACCAGCGGATTTGAATTTAAGTTGCTCCATGTAGAACCGACCGCCCCCGCAACAGGGAGTACGCCATTACCTGCGGATTTACCCTTACTTTACGGCGATTTGTTTGTACAAACTGAACTTTATTTCGGTTTATCGATTCCGACGGGTGGCACAGTTTCCGAAGAGCAATGGAGTCAATTTGTTAATGAGTATGTTACCCCTGCTTTTCCCGATGGCTTAACCATGATTAATGGCAATGGGCAATATTTAATGTCTAACGGCGAAATTGCGCATGAAGGCTCAAAAGTATTAATTTTGTTACATCAAAATTCTGCTGAAAACAGTGCCAAAATTGAAGCTATTCGCACAAAGTATAAAGCGTTATTTGCACAAGAATCTGTCATGCGCGTAACCACATTGACGGGTGTATCTTTCTAAAATGTAATTGTTTTATAAGATAAATGTGTTTTAATTAATACACATTTATCTTTAACTATTTATTCGGAGTTAGCGTGTAATGACAAGCACAGAAACAACCAATACAGAACGCTTTGACCCGCAAGTACACATTCATATTAAATTGAGTTATCAAGAGCGATTGGCATTAAAAGAACTGGCAACTGCGCAAGGAATCAGTGTAGAAACGTTGTTACAACAACAGATTAAACAATTAATTACGCCAAAAAATCCCGCTATTTAATTCACTAACTTCGCGCGCCTAATGCTATGCAACAATATACAAATTTCCCTGATGTCTGGGGGGCTGTGTTAATTCTCTTTCTTCAGTTTACATTACAAATCATTTTATTAGTGGTTTTTAGTGGGTTAGAAATAGATTTGCAGGCGGGCGACCCTTTTTGGGAAGGCGTTTTAACCTTAATTCCGACAGTGATTATTGTTAGTGCATTATTGCGTTATAAACGGCTGGATATTCAAGATTTTTTTCATATGTCAGTCGTTTCTATCAAAAGTACCTTGTTAGTGCTTGGTTTACCTGTTGCCTTAGTTGCGTTGGGAAGTGTGATTTTATTTAATGATTTAATTAATCTTTTTTTATTATATGAGCCGTTAACTACGGAAGAAATAGACGCTTTTGAACGTTTTACAAATAGCGGATTTAATAGTTTTATGACGATTGTGCTTATCGCGCCTGTTTGTGAAGAAATGTTATTTCGGGGGATTTTCCTGCGCAGTTTTTTGTATGAATACAAGCCGATAGAAGCCATTTTTTTATCTTCCATCTTATTTGCCTTTACGCACTTTAGCATTTATCAACTGATTCCCTTGTTTTTATTAGGGATGTTTTGGGGATGGCTTTATTATCGGACACGCTCTTTATGGACGGCGATTTTAGGGCATGTGTTATATAACGGTTTTGCATTAATGTATGACGTACTTATCGATGCAAATGCTGGGGATTTACCAGAAGATACGATTATTTTTCAATCTATTTTTGTACATCTCTTTGCCTTCATGCTGGTTGGTTTCGGTTTGCTGTTGCTTTATCGCTTATTGAAATTACGTTAATCCAAGTGCTACTTCTGAAAATTCTGTGAATCCTGATTCAGATAAAAAAAGACCTGCTAGGTTTTTAAAAACTTAGCAGGTCTCTGTTTTAATATAACCTGAGTTCGGCGAGTTTCTGTTAAAGAAACAACGGCTTGTCTGAATCAGAATTCACAAAATTTTCAGAATTAGCAGAATTAAAAAGCATGATTCATCTTAACTTTTTGGTTTAAGGGTTTTAAATTCTGTTAATTCTGTTAATTCTGAAAATCCTGATTCAGACAATGTTGTAATCTTGTCTGGTAAATCTTGGTGAAAAACAAGAGAATAATCTCTACCAGTCCGTCAACCTTTTTCGCGTGTTCCAACAGACCTGCTAGGTTTTGAAAACCTAGCAGGTCTCTGTTTTATTTTATAAAACTCGCCGAACTCAGGTTAATATAGTAAACGCATTATAAAACGATGCGAAGGGTTGGCAGTCCTGTGAGGACTGCCAGTCCTAAATTTAAATCACTTTGTGGTACGTTTACTATAGCGTTGTCGAGTCGCTATATGTTACGGCTGAATATCAACATGAATCGTGCTAGGGTCATGATGTAGAACGATAGTGCCGTCTGTTAAGCGATAGCCAAAGACAATTTTTAATGTCCCTATTTCTACAAATTTACCTGTGTATAAGGTCAATTCTTGAACAGGTTCTAAAATCACTTGGGCTTTAAAAGGGGTAAGGTTTAAGGGTTTTTCATCCCAGCTTAAAATTTGCCCTAAGCTATCTGCCATAAAGTAGCCAATAAAACGTTCATCTGCATACCAATAAGGTGCGTAGATGAAAATATCCGCCGTTTGTCCAATGTGTTCAGGCGCGACAAAGATACGTCCGCGAATGGTAACTTTATCCGCCAGTTTTTGGCTGGTTTTAGCAGTAAAAGCGGTGTTATTGACAGAAATCCCGCCCGCAAATTGATGAATCAGGTTGAGTAATTTACCTGTTGCATCATAGGCACTGATATTTTCTAGCAAGGGTAGGGTGATATTGTTATCAATCACAACATCGTCTTCTAACGTGACATTGTCGCCCAGTATCACGCCACTTAAATGGCTACCCGCTTTAATGCGTACATTGCTAAGAATCACAGGGGCATTGGGATTGCCATAAATTCGCCCTTGTAAAATCCCGCCTGTTAATGTGGCGTTGTTCATAAAACGCACGTCTGCAATGATGCCGCCTACTTGGCTACTATTGATAATTGTTCCTGCTAATATCCCACCTTGTAACAGTCCGCCTTTAAAGTCTATATCAGTGAGTGTGCCTTGATTGCGGATATAACCCGTTAACACCCCGCCCGTTATTTGTCCTGTGGGTTTTATCCATAGATTTCCTAACCAGCCGTGGTTAGTGATGGCAATTGTAACGATTAAATTGCTGATATTGCCTTGTGCTAAGACGGTTAAGGGGTCCGTTGTTTCGCGGTTTTGTGCGTTACATAGGGTATTTACATCGCCAATAATCGGACATTCTGGGCTGTTACTGCCACTGTTATTGCTGGGCGTAATGGGTAAAAACACAGGTTCACAATGTAGATTGCTATTGAGGGTCACGCTATGAGCACATGTGTTATCACCTGCCCAATTCATGAATTGGTAGCCTGTTTGTGCAACAGGATTGAGTTGTAACATGCTCCCCATTTCTGCGGTCACTTGGCATGTGTCAGGACATTGTACGTTGTTGGATAATATGACTGTTCCAAACGGCGATGGTGTTAGTGTGAGGGTGTAAGTTGCAGGCGGTAAACGTTCAAATTGTGCAGTACATGTCGTGTTTGCTGTGAGGGTGAAAGGATTTGCACAATTGGCAGGTGTCCAACCAATAAATTGAGAGCCTGCTTCTGTTGTAACACTTAAATTAATCAGTGTCCCGCTGGGGTAAGTGCCTGCACTGTTGCCGTTAATTGTCCCTATGCCTGTGCCTGTCGTTGCTAAACTCAGGCTGTAATTTGTGCCTGTTGGCGGTGGGGTGATAGGGTTAAGCTCAAATTGTGCGGTACAAGTAGTATTTGCCGTTAAAGTAAAGGCTGTGGCACAACTGGCAGGTGTCCAACCAATAAAGTGGGAATCAGTATTGGCAAGTGCGCTAAGAGTAATCAGTGTTCCATTGGGGTAAGTGCCTGCACTGTTGCCGCTAATTGTCCCCGTGCCTGTACCTGTTGTTGCTAAACTCAGGCTGTATTGTGGCGGTGGGGTGATTAATTCAAAGGTCGCGGTACAAGTCATGTTTCCACTGAGCAAGAATGGATTGGCGCAAGTGTTGGGTGTCCAGCCTGTAAAGACTGAATCCGCGTTTGCAGTTGCATTTAAACTGATGGCTGTCCCACTGGCGTAACTGCCTGAACTATTACCACTTAAAACCCCTGCGCCTGTCCCATCGGTTTGAACCGTTAAATTGTAATAGGTGATAGGCGTTGTCGGTTTTGGGGTAAAGGTGGCGGTGCAAGTGGTATTTGCGGTTAAGACATTACCTGTGGTAAAGCTTGGCGTGCATGACCAACCTGTAAGGTAATAACCACTATTAGGCGTAGCCGTTAAGGTAACAGTGGTTGTTGCTAAATAACTTAAGCAATTTGTGCCACAACTTTCACCTGTAGGCGTACCGCTACTATTGACACTTCCTGAACCTGCGACTGCAAGATTTAATTGATAACGAGGTACGAGATTTAAGCCAATTAAAACAGGGTCATGGTCTGAAGCGCGATAAGCATCTGCATTGTAGTAACTGCTGATTTGTCCCGCTGTTTTATAATTGGTGTTGTAATCTAATATACTGGGTTCATCGCTATTGATATGCCAATCATCCGCGCCTGTGATTTGGGCAACAAGTGAAGAGCTAGCAAGCGCGTGGTCTAAATAGCCAATTTGTCCATCATAGACATAGGAATATTTGCTACTGCCTAATAAATCGGTATAGCCCGCATTTTTAATCACCGTAATGGGGTCTTCCATGCGGTAAGCGTTCATATCGCCAATCACTAAGATGTCTGAATCGTCCGTTAAAGTGTTTAAGAATGTTACGAGGGCTTGCGCTTGAGCGACACGGGTCGCATTTGACATGCCTTGTCCGTCATATTGGTCTGTATCGCCTGTTAAGCTACCTGCTGAACTTTTGGATTTTAAGTGATTAACCACAACGGTAAATTTTTCCCCTGTTGCGGTATGTGTAAATGTTGCGGCTAAAGGATGACGGTCAAAAATGGCATCAGAACTGGTTTTAACCGACCCCGCGACTAAATCAAGTGCATTATCGTCATAAATAAAGCCGATTTTAATCGCATCTGTACCTAAGGCATTGCTGACACCGATAGCGGCATCTGCGTCAATCATCACATAATTTCTACCCGTTAAACCTGCGCTATTAATCAGGTCTAAAAGGTCTTGTTGCGCACTGCTTGAGCCATAGCCATCATTTTCTAATTCCATCAAGCCAATGACATCGGCATCTAAACCCACAAAAACTTGTTTATGCTTGTTTTTTTGTCGTGTGAATTCGGTTGAATTTTCCGCGCCTCGACAATTGCTGGTTGATGTTGCACCGCCAATACCTAGGGAGCAGTTCGTAAAAGTATTAAAGTAGTTCAAGAGGTTAAAGCTGGCTACTTTGATGTTTGCACTGCCAACACTGGGCGGATTGCTGGGGCGAGTGGCTAAGTTAAAGTCGTAACTTTGTCCTGTTATTGGACGAATTCGCCATGTATTAGGACTGCTTGTCGAATTTCCGCCCCAACTCCAGTGTAAAATCCCTGTTAAATTGTCAATAGTTGAACCTGAACGCAGGGTATTAGACGCGCTTAAATTACCTTGTGGGTAAATAACGGGGTCAGGGTTTTGCGCGTCCGTCTCATCATCTAATACAATGCTGGCTCGGTCTAGGCTATCTATATGCGTTGCATAACCTGTCGTACTTGGCGCATTGAGATGTGTGTATTGGCTGGGGCGACTCCCTGAAATTAAAACGATTTCATTAAAACGTCCTAATTGATAATTTTCTGCAACGCTTAATGTTCCCGCAATTTTAACGCGCATTCCCTCAAAGGGTTCTAAATAAGCATCTTTGCTAGCGAAAGTATTGGCAATCGGTAAGGTGATTGTTGTAATAGCGGGTAACACATTACCAGTGCTGACAATAACACTACTGCCTGCTGTCGTTGCCGATAATTGGCTCATATTAAAATATTCAGAGGCTTTGCCTGTCACCTGCACTTTATCGCCAACACTGACCACATCAGGACAAGTATTGCAATATACAAATATCCCTTCTGAGGTATTCGGGTCTGCATCGTTATCACTATCTTCTTCTTGAATAAAGAAGCCTTTTAACGTCGTGCTTTGATAATCAGCGGTAACAATCCCCTCCACAATAAAGGTGCTTGATGTATCGACGACACTGCTACCTGTTCCTTGAATTGTATGAATTTTGGCGATTGTGGCAGGTTCGCTTAAGGTAACGATTTCACTACGGAACTTTTTCTGATTCGCGTTGCTTAACTCTTTTGCTATCGTTGCATCGTTGTAGTAAACCGTATCCCCGTTATCGAGCAAAAGTTGAATAGTTTGTCCTGCCCATGTCGTCATCGCGCCTGTGGGTAAGGCAACGATAGATTCAAAACTGCCATCGTTACCACCGCCCGTGATTGCACCACTACTTAAATTGGTTGTCATCGCAATGGGTGCATCTCCTGCATTGCCTGACCAACGATATAGTTTGAAATTGCCTGATGCGTCAGACGCGCCTGCAATAATTAAGCAACCATCGCTATTACATTCCAAGCTACGAATACCACGCCCACCTAAGTCTAATTCGATAGGTGTGCCTAAACTGGGAGAGCCTGTAAAGTCGCTACTAGCCCAAGTGGTAAAATTATTGATTGGTGCAATTAAGGCTTTTACCCGTCCTGACGTTGGCACTTGTGGCGCACGAAAACCTATCAATGCCGTTGTTCCATCAGGTGCAAGGCTAAAGCCTTCGATATTAAAGCCATCAATCAATTCAGGAATTTTGCCTGTTGCTGCACTGGTGGTAAAACCATAACTATTGGTATCGCCCCAACTGATTAAATCCGCACGTAAGTCTTCATAATGGCTGGTATAAGCTAATGTGCTACTGCTTGCACTGCCAGATAACGCCGTGCGAATTAAACGATAACGGTTCGGGCGAACACTTCCCCCACTGCTATGACTGTGCGAGGCTAACCAATAAATATCATTCCCATTACGAGTCGAAGCTTCGATATCTACTTCACGAGGAACACCACCTGATAAATCAGTCAAATTTAAACTACTGGTAAAATCAAAGCTATTTAGCGGTAATCCTGAGTTTTGACGGTCATATAAACGGATAGTTTGGTCTTCATCATCCGCCACTAACATATAATTGCTATCAAGGGCGATTGCGGTAGAAGCATCAGCTTTGCCACTGTGATAACGGCTTGTACTCATACCTGCACTAGAAGCCGCATATTGAATGATAAAGGTAGTTTGATAAGTTCCATCATCCGCTGTTAAGGTAATATCTGCATATCCAACGGCTGCCGCTTGAATTTTGAGACTAACCGCCGTTGTACCGCTCCCTGTTAACGTCATATTCGCATTAGGAACAACGCTAGTATTACTACTGACAGCGGACACGGTGACATTAGCAATCGGCGTGTCAAGGTCAGCAATGGTAAAATTCAGCCCTAAAGTACGCATTGGATCAGTGCTGTCCGTCGTGCCGACAGTGCCTGTAGCAGTAAAGGGGCTTGTAAGGCTACTTGCATTCGCATCAAGATAATTGCTGGTCGTCGCTGTATCTAGGGTAATTGTCGGAGCATTAGCGGGCGTTGCTGGACAAGGGTCATAACTGACTGTTGCACGGGTGCTTGTGCTTGGACTCCCTTTATCTCCACCTGAAGAAGCATAAGAATTTTCACCATCGCTAATGACGGATAGCGTCCAAAGGCTTTGATCATTCGCGCCAACCCCTGCATTTGTTACATAAGCACTGGTTGTATTCGCATCAAACAGCGTATTGATATACGTTAAGCGGTCAACTAAAACATTACTACTATCATACAGATTGATTTCATCGCTTCCCCCTAAATTTTGGGTTAAACCCCCTATGATTTTCACCCCTGCGCATAAATTCCACGCACTTCTAAATGTCGCTTCTGCACTTTCCGTTAAAATAACCGACTCACCTGCGGCAACTGTTCCAAAAGCCGATAAACTAAAACTCCCCGCTACCTGTGAACTATCATCAAAACTCCATCCCGTCATATCAATAGCCGCAGTGCCAACATTCGTAAATTCGATAAATTCCCCATTTCCCCCCCCGCGCATATATTCAGTAATCCGCATAATGCCTGTAGAATCATTATCGGTAATCGTCACTGCTTGAGAAACAGGACTGCCTAAACTAATGCCTGCGGAAGGATTGCTAAGAGTTAGCGTTGCCGTTTCTGTCCCTTCAACATCAGTATCGTCAACAATGGTAAAAGTTACCGTGCCTGTGGTTTGTCCACTTAAAATGGTCATTGTTGCAGAACTTAAGGTGTAATCGCTTGCGGTAACTCCTGTTCCTGTGACAGATATATCAAGGGTTTGGTCGCCTGATACAGCACTTGAAGCGGTTGCAGTCAATGTAATCACAGTTGCGGTTGTTTCGTCGCCTGTGGATGCGGAAAGACTAAGCGTAACGGTTGGCAATGAACTACCAATACTAAAACTATAATCACTATTATTTAAGGTAATAGAACTCGTAGAAGCATTGTAATTACTGGTATTTCCAATAGCGGTCAACAAGGCATTTTTATCACCAGAATAAACTGCGCCTGTTGGTTTATATTGATAAGCACGGTCTGACCCAAAATCTATCCATGTTTGATTATCAATTAATCCAGACGGACGTAACCCTGTATTTCCACCTTGAGAAATCCCAAAAATAAACGTACTTGTCCCCGTGTTATAAACATTGGTTGAAGTTTGATAAATATAAATTTCTTCACCATTCCCTAATCCAGGTGTTCCGCCTGAAGAAGCATAACTATATGTTGCATTCGAAACATCCTGCCCGCTCCCAAATCCCAACACAATCACAGTGCCTTTTGCAATTGCACTAATAGCCGTAAAGGTATATTCCGCTTCGTTATAATCCGCAAAAGTAGTTCCATCAGCAGTTGTAACTTCATTATCTACAATAAAAAATATTTCGCCCGCTGGGACATCTGTTAAAAATAAGATAGCAAGGTTATCAGGGGAAGTATTTGTATTAAAACCAATAATTGCAATATCACCAGCGGTTAAAGTCGCCTGACTACTTAAAGGAATAAATCCCCATAAAAAGAATAAAAAACGCCAAATCGTTAATTTCTGCAACATACAATTACCTTGTCTTCATTGAGGTCTTTAGGAAAGGTGCAATAAATTCCACTACCTTGCTTAAAACATTTTTTTAAAAACTCATTCCCTTTAATAAGATAGGGAAAATATTTTAAAAAACGAAAAATGTTTTATAACGGGATGAATAAATAAATTATTCTTAGATTAAGGTGTTAAGAACGTTGATAGGCATCAAAAACAAAAAAATGTTTTTATACCAATAGTTAGCGAAAATATTTCGCTTTTTGACGGGCGTATTTTAGGGTAGAAATATGACAGAAAAAGACAATATGACAATGCATTAAACTAAAAAATCCTGAATTCGGCGAGTTTTATAAAATAAAACAGGTCTTTATTTTAAAAAACTCACCCAACTCAGGTTTCTTATTTTTCATCAGGATTCACCAGACGGGATTAAAACATTGTCTGAATCAGGACTTTCAGGATTAACATTAACAGGATTAGCAGGATTTAAAATCCTTAAACCAAAAATTTAAGGTGAATCACGCTTTTTAATTCTGAAAATTCTGTGAATCCTGATTCAGACAGATGCTATTTACTCCGTCGCACAAAGCGCATTAAACGTTGACGTTTTTTCATTTGATGAGGTGTTAACACGTTTTTCCGTCCTTGGTAAGGGTTTTCACCTTGTTTAAATTCAACACGAATTGGCGTACCTTGTAAATCAAACGTATCACGGAAAAAGCGGATTAAATAACGTTGGTAGGCATCAGGAACACTGTCGACTTGTGAGCCGTGAATCACGAATAAGGGCGGATGTTGTCCCCCTTGGTGGATGTAGCGCATTTTTATCCGTCTGCCGTGTGATAAGGGCGGTGGGTTGCGGGTGATTGCGTCTTTTAATACATCGTTTAATAACGGGGTGCTGATGTGTTTATGCGCGGCTGTCCATGCGATATTGACGGATTTATATAAATGCCCAACCCCTGTACCGTGTAATGCAGAAATAAAATGGATTTCTGCAAAATCAATAAAGTGCAGTTTGCGAGTTAAGGTATAGCGTACTTGTTCGCGTTCCGTTTGGGTTAAGCCATCCCATTTATTCACCGCGATGATTAAGGCGCGTCCACTGTCTAAAACGTTGCCGAGCAGGCTGGCATCTTGGTCGGTCATGCCTTCGCGTGCATCAATAATCATGATAACAACGTGTGCCGCTTCTACTGCTTGTAAGGCTTTTAATACGCTATATTTCTCGACGACATCAGCAATTCTGGCACGACGACGCACGCCTGCGGTATCGATTAAGGTATATTTTTGTCCATCTCGTTCAAAAGGAATAAAAATACTATCGCGGGTTGTGCCTGGTTGGTCATAAGCAATCACCCGTTCATAGCCTAAAATTCGATTAACAAGGGTCGATTTGCCCACATTAGGGCGACCAACTATCGCAATTTTAATCCCTGCTTCGGCTTCGTCCATTTCGCTTTCTTCTGGCACGCTAAAATCGGACAATACCGTTTCCATCATGGCTTCTATACCACGCTGATGGCTGGCGGAAATGGTGTGTACGGGGGAAAAACCGAGACGGTGAAAATCGATATTAACGAGTTCTGATTGCATCCCTTCAGTTTTATTAATAACTAAGTGTACAGGGATGTTAAAGCTCCGTAAGCGTTGCGCAATCATTTCATCAATTGCCGTTAGCCCATCGCGTCCATCAACGACAAATAAGACTTTATTCGCCTCTTGAATCGCTTGAAGCGCTTGTTGGGTAATGCGGGTGGCAATGCCATCACTTGCATCTGTCAAGCCACCTGTATCGATGACTAAATACGGCATCCCGCCGACTTTACCGCGTCCGACTTTGCGGTCACGGGTCAAGCCCGCTTGTTCAGCCACAAGTGCATCACGGCTTTTAGTTAATACATTGAACAGCGTGGATTTACCGACATTCGGACGACCCACAATGGCAATCGTTGGCAGCATGAAAATTCTCTAAACAGGCGTATAAGTAGTCAGGCGGTGCAATAGATGCGTGTGATAGTTTTTAGATAACTGTTTGATTCATTCAATATCGCTTGTTGTTAAAAAGCGTATATTCATCATTTAGATAGAAATCTTGAACCGATTATAATAGCGTAGTTTACAGGCTTATACCATTTATTTTAAGACTTTCGCTCGAAGTATCATCTTCAGCAATTTATGCTACCGTGTAGTTATTCATGTTGATTGAGGAAACGACCATGCCTCCAAGTATGTTAAGTATTACTGATTTCGTCTTGCGTGAACAAAAAGTTGCTTATTTACATATCAATGCAGATTTAAAAATTATTGAATATAGGGGAGATAGCACGCTGTTATTACAAGTTGTGCAATTAGATGGAACGTTGCATTGTATGGTGACAGAACTTATTCCAGAATTATATGGTTGCGAGGATTTATTGCTGGCAATGTTGCAAGGCGATGAGCCTAAATTTTGTTTAGAAAATTTAAATCGAGTCAATGAGGCAACTCAGGAAGTCACTTATTTGAATTTAACGATTTTTCCATATGATGTGCAAACATTAGTGATTACATTATTAGATATTACGGCGTGGTCTCAGGTTCAACAGACATTAACTCAACAGCGCAATGAGTTGCATTTATTAAAACAATCTTTAGATGATACCAATAACCGCTTGCAATATATTTTAAAGCGTTATGTGCCAGCCGAAGTCGGTAAAGCATTAATGGAAAAACGAATTATGCCAGAGCTGGGCGGGACAGTGCGCTGTATTTCCGTGTTATTTGCAGATTTACGTAATTATACGACGATTAGTGAACGATTAACGCCAACAGAAACAATTGAAATTTTAAGTATTTGTTTAGACATGGTGACACAAGCCATTATGTCCATGGGGGGCGTGGTTGTGAATTATATGGGAGATGGGGTCATGGCAATTTTTAACGCGCCTGATGAGCAACCAGACCATGCACAGCGAGTCGTTAAAGCGGGTGTAATGATTCAAAAAATGGCAAAAGAAATGCGTGCTAAATTGCCACCAGACACGCCATTATTAACGTTTGGTGTTGGTATTAATACAGGCGATGCACTGGTTGGTAATATCGGGGCGCAGTGGCATCATCAATATAGTGCGGTTGGCGATACGATTAATGTGGCTTCACGTATCTGTAGTTATGCCCGTCCAAATGAGGTATTAATCGCCTGTTATACGCATGATTTTGTTTCAAAAAATATTATTGCAAATGCACTACCCCCTTTAAAATTCAAAGGTAAAAGTCAGGAAATGGTTGTTTATCAAGTGGAGGAATGGATAGGGGAATTACAAACAACAGTGACTGAATAGATAAATTAGGAAATGACGTAATATGAAGCATTTAATTTATAACTATTTGTTTATCAGTCTGCTGAGTTGGACGGGAGCAAGTTATGCGGCAGCACAATTAAATGCGGTGGTTGAACCTCATTCAAATCGCCTTACTTTGGGGCAAACATTTCGCGTTCGTATAACACTGATTAATGCCAGTGAAACCGATATTCGTAGCAATAACACCCCTAATTTAGAAGGCTTGCATACAGCATTTAGTATTAAAAATCAGCAGCGTATTCTCCCCCCCGCGATTAATGTCAATGGCGAAATGCGCCGACAAATTATCTGGCAATATACTTTAGAACCGCATCGTGCGGGAACAGTCACCTTGCCTGCTTTTTCACTCAATACCAGCGTTGGCGTTTTATACAGTCAAACGCTTGAACTCACTATTTTAGATGACCGTCAGCCCATAAAGACGGCTTTTATCTTAGAAACACAGATTTCTAATCCAAACCCTTATTTATACGAACCTATTTACTATACCTTGCGCCTTTATTATCAAGGAGAACTCCGTGATTTACAGCCAATTCCGCCAACGGATGGCATTATCATGGAACATTTAGGTAATCCTATGGGGAAAGTGATAAAAAATCAGCGTGGCGTATTGAATAATCAAGAAGTTATTATCGGCGAAGTGGTGTATTTACTCACGCCACTACGCACGGGCACATTAAACTTGCCTGCTAGTAAAATGAAAGGGTTACAGCCCGAAGAACAACAAACACTCATCAGCCAACAAACTAATTTTTCAACGATTAACTATCAACCAATAGAAATTACCAGCCGTCCTGTTGTGCTCAATGTACAAGCACCGCCAGAACCATTGCAAAACAATTGGTTACCTGCAAAAAGCTTGAGTTTGACAAGGACATGGCAACAAGATTTAACCCAAGCCATCCCTGTTGGTGTGCCGTTAGTGTGTACGCTTTTACTCACTGTTGAGGGGGTTGGCGGGCAACCATTGCCTCAATTAGTGGATTTATTAACACAAACCACTGATTTTAGGATTCATCATCCTAGTCCAGCAACACAACGTAAAGTGTCAACGGAAGACGGAAAAACCCCTATTAATACCATTCGACAAGAAATCAGCATAACCCCGCTAAAAACAGGTGTTCTAACCTTGCCACCGTTAAAAATTCAATGGTGGGATACGGTGAATAAACGCTTGCAACTAACAGAACTACCGAATGAAAGTATCACGGTTATTCCCTTACAAACGGCTGAGGCAATACAAACGACGATAGACACGGCAGAAGTAGAGAAACGCTACTTTTTAAAAAATTATCAAGTTATTACAATTATCTTACCTATCATATTATTCAGTGTTTTGTTATGGTTTTCACCTTCACTTGCCCGTGCTATTCATCGTTATAAAAAGAAACGTAGCTTGCATTATCAATGGCAACACATTGAAACAATGGCACAGTTACAACAGGTTATTCAGAATAATATTCAAGAAACTTGGGGAATTGCTACGCCCGTACATTTTGCCCAACTTCAGCAATATTTAGCACAACATTATGAAAATTCAGAATTATTACTAGGCACTTATTATTTTATAGAAAGGGAATTGTATAAGCCACACGATAGCCTAGAAACAGAAGCCGATAAAAAAGACATTATAATGCTTTGTGAACAATGGCAAAAAGGGCTTAAAGGATTAAAAGATAAACCTAAAATGCTTCATCATTCACAACTACACGCACTCAATCCCCCTGTTTAACCGCGTTCAGTTTTGGCACGCATCGTAAAAGACTTATTAACCTGAGTTTGGCGAGTTTTTTAAAAAAAGACAACAGTTTGTCTGAATCAGAATTTTCAGAATTTTCAGAATTAAAAAGACAAGAAAATTAAAAGAATAAAAAATTATGTTTTTAATTCTGCTAATTCTGAAAATTCTGTGAATTCTGATTCAGACAAAAAAAGACCTGCTAGGTTTTCAAAACCTAGCAGGTCTCTATTTTATTTAAGCATCGACCGCTACATTAACCAAGGTTGGTTTTAACACCCTCACAACGTCTTGCGGATTGAGGCTGACTAAATAGCCCCGTTTTCCGCCATTTAAGTAAATTTTTGGCAGTTGCAAAATACTTTCTTCCATGTAAACAGGCATAGGTTTACGTGTGCCAAAGGGGGAAGTACCGCCAACTAAATAACCAGAATGTTTATTAGCGGTATCAGGGCTACAGGGTTTTATCTGTTTAACCGCTAATAAACGGGCAAGTTGTTTTGTTGAGACTTCTTTATCACCATGCATCAGGATAATCAGTGGTTTTTTATGCTCGTCTTCCATGATAAGGGTTTTTATCACACTGTGTTCAGGTACGCCCAAGGCTTGTGCAGAAACAGTTGTCCCCCCTTTTTCCACATAATCATAAAGATGGTGTTCAATCTCAACATGAGCATCACGTAAGGCGCGAATGGCAGGCGTAACGGGATATTTATCAGCAGACATGGTAAATCTATGCCTCTACAGGAGTTTGTTTATCTTCTGCAAACTGCAATTTTAACAAGTTGTTGTAAATGCCTGTACTCAGGTTTGCTAATTCATCGTGCGCACCTGATTCAGCAATTTTTCCCTCATCAATGACATAAATACGGTCAACTTTGCGAATCGTGGCTAAACGGTGCGCAATGACTATTGTTGTCCGTCCTTCCATGAGTTTTTCTAAGGCTTGCTGTACAAGACGTTCTGATTCGGCATCAAGCGAGCTTGTCGCCTCGTCGAGAATCAAAATTGTTGGGTCTTTTAATATCGCACGGGCAATGGCAATGCGTTGACGTTGCCCACCTGAGAGTTTAACGCCACGTTCCCCCACTAAAGTATCAAAACCTTCGGGGAAATTTTGAATAAATTCTAGTGCGTTGGCTTGGCGAGCGGCTTCTTGAATTTCCTGTTCAGAGGCGGTGGGCTTACCATATAGAATATTTTCACGAATCGTCCCCCCAAAGAGGATAACTTCTTGTGGCACAATGCCAATATTGTGGCGATAGTGATTTAAATCATAACTATCTATCGCTTGACCATCGAGCAGAATTTCACCTGTATCAACGGGATAAAAACGGAGTAGGAGTTGAATCAAGGTTGATTTTCCCGCACCACTATGACCAACAAGGGCAATTTTTTCCCCTGAATGGATTTTAAAACTGATGTGATTTAAGACTGGGACATCTTTACGGGTTGGATAGGCAAAATTAACGGCTTGGTATTCAATTTCGCCTTTAAACTTAGTCAACGCGCTGCTTGAATCCGTCCTTAATTGTAATTCGCTAGGCTCGTCGAGTAATTCGGCAATACGTTCTGTTGCACCAACGGCTTTTTGTAAGGTGCTGTAAATATCGCCTAAACCACCGATAGACCCCCCAATAAACATGGTGTAAATAATGAACGAACTGAGGTCGCCGATGGAAATCGTGCCCGCCTTTACAAGACTTGCACCAAACCATAACACCAATACGATACTGCCAAATAAGGCAAAAATAATGAAGGAAATGAATGCACCGCGATATTTTGCATTAGAAAGCGCGATTTGTACGACTTGGTTCAGCGATTGACTGTAACGATTAACTTCAAAGGCTTCATTGGTAAAGGCTTTCACCATGCTAATTGATTGCAGTGTTTCTTCTACCACTATATTGGCTTTTGCGAGTTCATCTTGTGTCTTACGAGATAATTTGCGGATAAATTTGCCAAAAATTAACGCGGCGAGCACAAGGACAGGAAAAACTAACAGCATAAAAATAGTTAGCTTTGGGGTAATCACAAATAAAATGACTATGCCAATGAGTAAAATCAGGGTTTGGCGAATTAATTCAGAAAGGGTAACAGAAAAAGTATCTTGTAAGAGGCTCACATCTGCGGTGAGTCGGCTGATTAATTCACCTGCGCGTTGATTGTCATAAAATGACATGGGCAGGGTCATGAATTTTTCGTATAAACTTTTACGAATGTCTGCAATGGTTGATTCTGTCACTTGAGACATGAAGTAAATACGGAAAAAAGAAAATACACTTTGCACTGCAAGCACGGCAATTAATAAGAGTGCAAGCTCGTTAATATCGTTGATAAAGCTAAACGTTTTACCCGTTGCCGTGTCAATTAAACGTCCAGCGAGAAACGGAAATGCTAATAAAACGGTGCTGGAGAAAAATAGGCTCACCATCGCGGCAATAAAGTAGTTGCGATAAGGTCGTGTAAACTGGTAAAGCCCAAGTAAATGTTTTATCCCTGATTTATCTAACGGACGTTTGGGTAAATCAGCGTGTGGATATTGCTGTCGTTTTAAAAGTGCCATGCCTGAATCTCGATTTACTGATAAAAGTGCGAAAGGGCAATAGTATAAAGCATTCTGAGCGGGGGAGTATGAACAGTTCTGAAGCGTAAAACAGAATAAAAACAGTGATTGAATAGCTTGATTTAACTGTTAATCCTGATGTGCTCTCTATCATCTAGCAAGATACCCAAGATTGTATGAACCATCTTTCATTGCAAGATGCAGTGCTGTGGAATAACCCATATTTAAACGCTATTGGCTTCCATCCCCTTTTTTTATACCTATCATAAACATATTGAGGATTTTAGATTATGTCTGTAGAAACAATCATTTTAATCATCGTTGGGCTAATTTTCCTAATATTGGGGTTATATGTTATTGCCATTTATAACCAATTAGTCACATTACGGAATCGCTTTAAAAATGCGTTTTCACAAATTGATGTGCAGTTAAAACGGCGTTATGACTTAATTCCTAACTTGGTTGAAACAGCAAAAGCGTACATGAAACACGAACGCGAAACCTTAGAAGCGGTGATTAAAGCACGGAATCAAGCCGTCAATGCGGCAAAACTTGCGACAGAACACCCCGAACAAGCGGGCGCAATTCAAGGGTTAATCGGTGCAGAATCTTTATTAACAGGGTCTTTAGGACATTTATTTGCGCTTTCTGAAAATTATCCAGATTTAAAAGCAGATTTAACCATGGCACAACTGACGGAGGAATTAAGCAGTACTGAAAACCGTATTGCCTTTGCTCGTCAGGCTTATAACGATGCAGTGATGATGTACAACATTTATCGTGAACAATTTCCCAATTTTTTAATCGCAGGCGTTACGCAGTTTCAAGAAGCCTTATCCTTTATCATTGAAAGCCCTGAAGAACGAAAAGTGGTTAAAGTGTCGTTTAATTAATCCGTTGCTTGTATGATAACCTGCTGAAATATCTAACTGTATGAGTACACACTTACTGATTGATACACATAGCCATTTTGACGCGGATGAATTTACACAAGACCGCGCGGAAGCGTTTGCACGTGCACAAGCTGTCGGTGTGAGTATGCAAATTGTTCCCGCTGTTTCCTTTCGTGGATGGGAAACACTACGAACAGTTTGCAACACTTATCAAGGTTTATACCCTGCATATGGATTGCATCCCATGTATTTAGCGGAACATCAAGCGAGCCATTTAACCGCCTTGACTGAATGGCTACATCATGAATCTGCCATTGCTGTTGGTGAATGCGGTTTAGACTACTACGTTAAAGGGTTAGACCCTGCACAACAAAATTATTTTTTTACCGCACAACTACAAATTGCCGTCGACCAACAATTACCTGTTATCATTCACGCCCGCCGTGCGGTAGAAACAGTGATTCAACAAATACGCCGTTTTCCACGCTGTCGGGGCGTTGTTCATAGTTTCGCAGGCAGTGAACAACAAGCCCGCCAACTCCTTGATTTAGGATTTTATCTCAGCTTTGGAGGGCCGATTACCTATCCAACAGCGCATAAACTCCGTAAATTAGTCCAAGTGCTTCCCCTAGAAGGCATCTTATTAGAAACGGATGCACCTGACCAACCACTGGCAAGCCATCGGGGGGAACGCAACGAACCTGCTTATTTACTCGAAGTGCTGACTTGTATAGCAGAATTACGCCAGCAATCCCCCGCCGAGATTGCCCGCATCACAACCCGTAACACCTTTGAATTATTTGGTTTAACACAATGACAGACTCAATTTATACCCGTACTGAAATTTTATTAGGTGAACCTACACTCAATGACCTCATCGACCACCATATTTTAATTGCAGGCTTAGGCGGGGTCGGCAGTTTTGTTGCGGAATCTTTAGGACGTTTAGGCATAAAACGCTTAAGTATTCTTGATCATGATGTCGTCGCCCCTTCAAATTTAAATCGACAACTGGTCGCGCTTCACTCAACACTTGGACAGCCTAAAGTTGAAGTAATGGCAGCTCGTTTATTAGACATTAATCCAAATATACAACTGATTAAACACGGCGACTTTTTACATAAAGAACAAGCACACGAATTTATTCAAACAGGCAACTATGATTTCGTCGTCGACTGCATCGATTCTATTGCCTCAAAAGCGGCACTGGTTGCAGCTTGCCTACGCTTAAACGTACCGATTGCTTCCAGTATGGGGGCAGGCAATCGCCTTGATGTCAGTAAAGTAAAAGTTGCAAAACTCAATCAAACAGAAGGCTGTGGATTAGCCCGCGAATTACGCGCTTTACTGCGTAAAGAAGGTGTACGCACAAACTATCCTGTGATTTACTCCCAAGAAATCCCCCGCCAACCACTTCCTCATCAACCCGTTAGCGGCGTTGAGGGCAGACCCCGTGCAGTCAATGGCACTATTTCCTACATGCCTGCACTCTTTGGCATGATGTTATCAGGCGTTGTTGTACAAGCCTTATTAAAGCAAATTGAAGAAAAACAAGAGACAGCGTAGTATTAAACAACTTTAACGGGTATTGAATGAAATACCCGTTTAAAGCTAAAAAAATTTTATGTGGATTCAACGGTTTTCAACATGAATGACCACATACAGACCATTCTCGTGTTATTTATTTTCATCGACTAACACCCGCGCTCCCCCAGCACATCCATCACCCCTATGTCACGCGATAAGCAACCCAGATATGTGCCATTAAAATATATGTTAATGGGCTCTTTTCTCCTGTTAATTGTCCCCATTTTAATATCCCTTTCTGTGTTTGATTATCTAAATGCAAAAAAAGATTTAGAAAAAGCCTATTTATTGCTACAAACGCAAACTGAAAGCAATATTGTTAATGCCATTAACCTTGTCGATGCAGGACACAAAGTTTTAGAAAGTTTTTTAGAAAAAGAAATTGAACGTTTATTTCCTCAATTCTTAGCTGCTTACGAAGCGGCTGAACGTAATCCATTAAACATGAACCTGTCCGACTTAAAAAAACAATTGGGCGGAAAAATGGATTTATACATTATTAATCATCAAGGAGAAGTGAAATATACGACTTATACTAAAGACTTAGGTCTAGATTTTAGAAAATTTCCTGATTTTTTCGAATTTTTAGATAATATTCGTCGTCATGGTGAAATTAAACATGGGCGTATCGCCGTAGAAGCCCGTACTGGTGCATTGCGTAAATTCTCCTACATGCCAACACCAGACCACCGCTATATTTTAGAAATGGGCATACAATCCAATGAGTTTGAATCCCTAATGGGCGGGCTAGATTTACTTAAAATTGCCGAACGCTTAAAAAAACTGAATCCTTCCTTAAATGAAGTCAATATTTACAGTCAACATGGGCATTTAATCAGTGACCCTTCCTATAAAATTGATAATGATAAAGTCACACTAATTCGTAGAATTTATATAGAAAAGAATACCTATCAAATTGATAAGCGCGATAAAGGGCAAATCATCCGTTATTTATTCGTTAACTTAAAAAACGAAAAAGGAGATAGCGTTTCAGACCCCAGTAAAGTAATTGAATTAATTTATAATACTAAAATGATTGATGAAGGATTAAACCGTATTGCTGTGTTTCACCTATGGTTAGACTTTATTGCGGTTATTCTCTGCTTTTTATTCACGTTTATCATTTCTGCATGGCTAACTCGCCCTATTCAAGACCTTGTGCATAGCGTTGATGTAATTGCCCAAGGTGATTTAGAACATCCTATTAATGTTAAAACTAATAATGAATTAAATCTTTTAAAACAGAGCATTACTATCATGGTTGATAGTATGTCAACTTATATTAAACAGATTAAGTGGCAAAATGCCGAATTATTAAAATTAGATAAATTAAAAGATGATTTTCTCTCTAATACCTCGCATGAATTACGTACCCCGATTAATGGCATTATTGGAATCGCTGAATCTATGATTGATGGGGCAACGGGTGATTTGCCACTAGAAGTTAAAAATAATCTCAGCATGATTGTTTTTAGTGGTCGCCGTTTAGCCAATTTAGTGAATGATATTTTAGATTTTTCTAAATTAAAGCATCAACATTTAGAATTACAGTTAAAACCAATAGAAATAAAAGTGGTAGTTGATGTTGTAGTGGCAATTTCACGCCCTTTAATTGGGCAGAAAAAAATTGAGTTAGTCAATCATATTAAGACTGATTTACCTGTATTAGCAGATGAAAATCGCCTACAGCAAATTTTATATAATTTAATTGGTAATGCGATTAAATTTACAGAAAGTGGCGTGATTGAGATAAATTGTCGTCCTGACGGTAAATTTTTAAAAATCATGATTTCTGATACAGGTATCGGCATTTCTAAGGAAAAATTGCAGAAAGTTTTTACCCCCTTTGAGCAAGCAGATGGGTCTATTTCTCGTGAATTTGGTGGAACTGGCTTAGGTCTTTCTATTACTAAACAACTGGTTGAATTGCATGGCGGGACAATTAAATTAGAATCTACGTTAAATATAGGTACTCGTGTCAGTTTTACTTTACCCCTGTCTCAAGAACCTGTAGAACAAAGTAGTCAAGGGTATTTAACACCGTTGATACAGCGTGAAAATTATAGAAATGCATTGCCTGCCTTATCGGCAAAACCATCTGTATTAACAGACAATCAAACTACGACAGTATCGGCATCGACGAATACTTTTGTAGAAATACAGCAGGATGAAAAAACTGATCGTAAGAAAAGTTTGTCGATTTTAATCGTGGATGATGACCCCATTAATCTACAAGTTTTAGAGAATCAATTAAAATTAGAAAATTATGGGGTAACACGGGCAGCGAATGGAATGGCTGCATTAGATGCAATTAATAGCGGCACATATTTCAATTTAATTCTGTTAGATATTATGATGCCTAGAATGTCGGGTTTTGAAGTGTGTCGAATTATTCGAGAAAAGTGGGGAGCTAATGAATTACCGATTATTATGCTAACCGCTAAAAATCAGGTTTCTGACCTCGTAGATGGGTTACAAGCAGGCGCGAATGATTATTTAAGTAAGCCATTTTCTAAAAATGAGTTATTAACGCGCATAAAAATTCATATTCAATTATCCCGTGTCAGTATCGCTTATAGTAATTTTGTTCCTTTAGAATTTCTTAAGCTTTTGGAAAAAGACAGTATTATTGATGTACGTTTAGGCGACCACGTGCAGAAATATATGGCAGTTTTATTTGCCGATATTCGTTCGTTTACAACCTTATCTGAAAGTATGACCCCGAAAGAAAATTTTGATTTTATTAATAATTATTTACGTCGTGTTAGTCCTGTTATTCGTGTACATCATGGTTTTATTGATAAATATATTGGTGATGCATTAATGGCTTTGTTTCCTGAAAAAGCGGACGATGCGGTGCAAGCAGCAATTGATATTCATCGTGAACTTGCTTTATTCAATGCAGCACGGGAAGCGCAACAGTTAGTCCCAATTAAAGTGGGTATTGGTCTGCATATTGGCACGTTAATGTTAGGGACGATAGGCGAAGAAAAACGGATGGAAGGCACGGTTATTTCTGATGCAGTTAATTTAGCCTCGCGGTTGGAGGGGTTAACGAAATTATATGGAACTTCTTTGTTAATCAGTGGTGAGCTGTTAGCGGAGTTAGAAGACCCAAGTCGTTATTATTTTCGGTTCTTAGGCAAGGTAAAAGTCAAGGGTAAAAATGCTCCCGTTTATATTTTTGAAATTTTGGACGCAGAACCCGAACAGATACGGCAAAGGAAGATTGCAACAGAGGCAATATTTAATCAGGCAATGGAGTTTTATTATGCAAAACAATTCCGTGTTGCTGCTAAGTTATTTCAGCAGGTATTGATTGAAATGACTGAGGATAGAGCCGCAGATTTTTATTTAAATCGTTGTCTTTATTATGCAGAGACGGGCGCACCGTTAGATTGGCAGGGGGTTGAGGCATTAACAGAGAAATAGAAAAATAATTGATTTGATAGACAGAGGTGACTAGCGACATTTATTAACACCTCAAGTATTGCGAAAAAGAGTTTAAATAACCTGCGTTCGGCAAGTTTCTTTTAAAAAGACAATATTGTCTGAATCAGGATTTAAAAGCATCATTTGCCTTAATTTTTGGTTTGAGGATTTTAAATCCTGTGAATCTTAATTTAAACAGTTTTTAAATCTTATCAAGTAAATCAAAATTAAAACAAGAGGAAAAAAATAATGTATTCAATTAAAATAGCTGAAACTACTTTACACCTGAAACTATAGCAACTTTCTGTTTTAGTTTTTTGAATCTCGCAAAACTGCGGGTTAAGTGCTTTTGTGCTTGATAAGTGGAACTTGCAAGGCATTCATTAGCAAGCACTGATTGATAAAACTTACTCTATATAAATTATTTCTCTTGGATATTTATCGTATGGCTATTTTAAGATGCCCACACTGTCAATTTTTAAAAGAAGTCGCAAATACGTATCTTGGTAAGACTGCACCTTGTCCAAAGTGTAAAAAAGAAGCTAAAGTTGTTGATACAATTAAATTAGTAGAAACTGCAGTAAATCGTTTTTTAGAAGTGAGTCAAAAATATAAAGAGTTAAAGCAAAATAGTGATAATACTGAATTAAAACTAAAGAACCTTGTTGATAAATTAATTACACTGACGAATGAAAAAAATGCTTTAAAAGCACAACTTGAAGAATTAAGTGAAAATAACTCCTCAATCACCCCCGCTAAAACAGATGCCCCCACTTTAAGCACTTCCTTATTTAAAGAGTTTAATCAAAACAACACTACCACTAGCAAAGCAACAGAAACAATCATTGTTCCTGATGGTTATGTTTTTGAAAATCAATCTTATGCCGCTGAACTAAATAACTTTCAACCTGTGGTAAATTGGTTTAAAACTCGCAATATTCAAATTGAACCAAATGTACAAGCATCTGATATTCAAGGTTATTTTGATGAAGTTGCGGTGATGATTGGGGATAATTTAACCATTTTAGATAAATTGTTAGATGGCATTCGTTATCGACAGCGTAAAGGCTATGACCGATTCAAAATTGAACTTAAAGAATATAATCAAGAAGATGAGAAGCTTATTAAGAAATTTTGTCAAACGGCTTATGAATTTGCGTTTTTCTCTCGCTATCAGTTTAACCGAGAATTAAATAGTATTTCTCTAGTGTTAAATAATTCGCCACAAATCCAAAACTTCTTTAATGGGGATTGGTTAGAGTGGTATGTTTTTATGAAAGTTGCTTCGTTTTTGCTTGCTAATAAATATCCTTTTGCCTGTTTGCGTAGCTCTAAAATTGTTTCTGCAACTACCAATCAGCAGCATGAAATTGATATTTTTTTCTTAATTAATGGCAATCAGCCATTATGGATTGAGTGCAAATCGGGCGAGTTTCGTGATTCAATTAATAAATACCAAGAATTGCGTAAGAAATTGAACATTAATCCTGATTATTCGTTGTTATTAGTTTCTGGTTTGGAAAATGAAAAAGTGGATAATTTTAGCCGCATGTTCAAAATTCGGATTATGAATGAGAAAAAATTATTGCCATATTTAGCGGGATTATTTCAAGCAAAAAAATAAATTGATAATTAGTTATTTTAGAAATCTGTTAGGTTTTAATTTAATTGCCTAGTTATGCTGAAACGGGAATGCCGTTAGATTGGCAGGGGGTTGAGGCATTAACGGAGAAATAGAAAAGTAATTGATTTGATAGACAGAGGTGACTAGCGACAATTATCAGCCTCTGTCAGGCATTGATTTATCTTAAACCAATTAAGCCAATCACGCCCACGATAATTAGATAAAGCGCGACGACATAATTTAAAAGTTTGGGTTGTAGAAGAATTAAAATGCCTGCAACCAGTGAAATTACTGCATTGATATGAATGCCCATCACGTTATTCCTTCCTAGGTCATTGTTTCTTTTTCTGAAGGTCTTTTAATGATTCATTATAAAGAGCTTCAGTGCCTACCATTACTCATCTTGAGTATGTGTTATAGCAAACGAATTATAAAAAGATTAAATAGAATTCAATAAAAAGAGCGCATCAATAGAACAATATTGTTGTTTGCGGAGAGTCTTAGCCTGAGCCCATTTATGCTCGATAGGATTTAAATCAGGCGAATAAGGAGGTAAATATTCCAAGAGATGCCCAGCATCTAAAATAGCCTGCTGAATATCACTACGTTTATGAAAAGTGGCGTTATCCATGACAATGACAGAGTTCTGAGGGAGTTTAGGGAGTAACTCTTGGGTTATCCAAGCAAAAAAGACATCAGAATTAACCGCCCCAGAAACTAAAGAGACCGTTAGTAAACAAAAATTGAGCAAAGCCCCGATGACATTAGTGCGTCCCTTTGCGTGCCAGTCTTGCGTACCAGAGCAACGTTTGCCGATAGGGGCATAACCAAAACGACGTGGCATATCATGAGCAAAACCACTTTCATCGATAAAAACAATTTGCCTATCAGATTGTTTATAACGATTCATTTTGTCTTGGAAGACTTGCCGTGCTTCGGGGTTGGCTTTGGGATGTTTGAGGTTTTTTTTTACGGCTAATTCCTAGACGTTTTAACGCTTGGCGAATCCCCCCTTCAGTTATTCCAAAACGGGCTGCACGTTCGTAATGGTAAGCATCGGGATATAACACAACATCTTGTTTTAGAGCTTCCATATCTATTTTGCTTGGTTTGTTACGTGTCCGTTTGGCTTCTAAGACTTTACTCCATCTCACTACACTTGCGATGGCTATTTGAAAGCGTTTTGCTACCGCTGCTAGGGTGAGATTTTCTTCTTGTTTCACTTTTAATACTTTACAACGGAAATCTGTTGAATAGGTCATTTTCTATACTCTTTTTGTGATTCGCTTGCTATATAGAACCGATTTGAAATGTTTAAAAAAAAGCGATTCGTTTTATCATGAGTCTGATAAAACACAGTTTCAGTTTAGCATTAGCATTCTCAAGAGTCCGTTCAAAGTTCTTAACTAAGGACTTACATCGCTCAACCCAAGCATTAGAACGTTCTACTACCCATCTTGCTTTAACAGGTACAAAGCCTGTCTTACCTTGTGCTAACTTTCTTGCTTATTGGGCTTGGGAGATAACTCAAACTGGATTTTACTCAGAATATCAGGATAAATTTTTCTAACGCTTCCTGAATACGCACAGGATGATAGCCATTATCCAAGAGAATTGTCGTTTTAGGCATCTCTAAAGGTTTGTTCCTGAAGTAATCGATATTCTCCTTGAACAGCTCAATCAATCCTAGGTCATCATTGATATTGGCTTTTGTACAGCGTGTAAACAAGGGCAAGCCTAAACTATCAACGGCTAAGTGTCTTTTAATTCCATTGGTAGCTTTGTAAAAGCAGAAGCCTTTACTTTGACGACTCGCCAGACAAGTATTTTTCACCGCTTGGGAATCTACTATGATTAGGCTTGTATATTGAGCGTTTTTTTTGATTGCGTGCGGGCATTTTCATGTAAGCCTATCATCAGTTTATCGATAACTCCCGAAGCCCGCCATTGTTTATAATGCCAATAAACCGTTGAATAGGGAGGGAAGTCTTTAGGAAGGTCGCCCCAATGGCAGCCATTTTTGAGCTGATAAAGCATTGCATCAAATAGCAGGCGATAGCCCCATTTATGCGGACAGGTAAGCTTTTTTTTGGGCAATAACGCATTTAAGAGGGGTTCAACCACTGCCCATTCTGCATCTGTTAGGCTACTTGTGTAAGGACTCTTTTTGTTTTGTTTTTTCATCTTTTACATTTTATCTTAGACTTCAAATAGGTTCTATAACGATTACATCATTTGGAAAAAATAGCAATATTGGGAAAAAATTTGAAATTTATGCAGTTATTAGTAATCTGTGCAAAAGTTGCAGAAGAATTGAAGGAAACAGGGGTTTATTGGCTTATTATGGCAAGTTTTTTCTGAGTATTTTTGTCGGTTACTAATTATTTTTTAACATAGATTATAGGGCTAGCATTTTTTTTAGCGATATAGAAAAAGTTTTCTATTTAAGCTGGCTTAAAAAGTATAAAATAGAAAACGCGGCGTAAATAAGCTGATAAGTGTTAGGCTTACGGAGTTACTGAGATTTAGTATTGATGGGGAGTAATATTTTTAGCAGTGTGATTTATTGGTATGATTACCTATAGATGCCGTAAAATAATGCGACACACAAATGCGCGTTGTCATACCGCTGTTGCCATAAGCGATGGTTTGGAGAAAACGGATATTTAGGTAATCTCAAAGGCTAGGGATAGACTTTGAGGGTGGTGTTTTATCATGCCTTTAATGGATGCAACTGTAAGGTGGGTTATTTTAAATGAATGACCTACTTTCCCATGAAAAGATTAACATTTTTATTTTTAGTTAAAAACCACTGATAACACGAATCATCATTTTTTAATGGCATCCACTTTTTTGTAAATTGAGGGTTGTTTCCAGATAAAAAAGGGTTGGTGTTATTAATTATTTTTTATTTTGCTACAAGGAGACATTTATGGCGGAAGCTACTTATTCTGCTGATGTAGCGGTGGGTCAAGAAGAGACTTACAACTACAAAGTCGTCAAGCAGTTCGCTATTATGACGGTGGTCTGGGGTATTGTCGGTTTTGCGGTTGGGGTGTTGATTGCCGCTCAATTGGCATGGCCTTGGTTAAATTTCGATATTCCTTATCTGACTTTTAGTCGTTTACGTCCTTTACATACCAACGCGGTTATTTTCGCCTTTGGTGGTTGCGCACTATTTGCAACTTCTTATTACGTTGTACAACGTACCTGTCATGCTCGCTTATTTTCTGATTCTTTAGCCAGTTTTACGTTTTGGGGTTGGCAAGCTGTGATTGTGTTAGCCGCAATCACCTTACCGTTAGGGATTACCCAAAGTAAAGAGTATGCGGAATTAGAATGGCCAATTGATATTTTAATTGCCGTGGTATGGGTGGCTTACGCAGTTGTGTTTTTTGGCACAATTGTTAAACGTAAAGTGCCTCATATTTATGTGGCTAATTGGTTTTATGCGGCTTTTATTATCACGGTTGCCATGTTACACATTATTAACAGTGCGGCTGTGCCTGTGAATTTCTTTGGCTGGAAATCTTACTCTGCTTATGCAGGGGTACAAGATGCAATGGTGCAGTGGTGGTATGGTCATAATGCGGTCGGTTTCTTCTTAACCGCTGGCTTTTTAGGGATGATGTATTATTTTGTGCCTAAACAAGCAGGTCGTCCTGTTTATTCCTATCGTTTATCTATTGTTCACTTTTGGGCATTGATTTTCGTCTATATTTGGGCAGGTCCTCATCACTTACACTACACCGCCTTACCAGATTGGGCACAATCCTTAGGGATGGTAATGTCCTTAATTCTTTTAGCACCATCTTGGGGTGGGATGATTAATGGTATCATGACCTTATCAGGTGCGTGGCATAAATTACGGACTGACCCTGTTTTACGTTTCTTAATCGTTTCTCTGTCCTTCTATGGTATGTCCACTTTTGAAGGTCCTATGATGGCAATTAAGACTGTCAACGCTTTATCGCACTACACCGATTGGACAATTGGACATGTTCACTCTGGGGCATTAGGTTGGGTGGCTTTGGTGAGTATGGGTAGCTTGTACTACATGATTCCCCGCTTATTTGGTCGTCCTTTATACAGCTTAAAATTAGTGGAAGTGCATTTCTGGACTTCTACGATTGGTATTGTGTTATACATTTCTGCTATGTGGGTTGCAGGTATTATGCAGGGCTTAATGTGGCGTGCAACCAATGCCGATGGCACATTAACCTATAGCTTTGTTGAGTCTGTTGCTGCCATGCATCCTTTCTATGTGACCCGTTTCGCGGGTGGCGTATTCTTCTTGTTAGGCGCGTTAGTAATGGCTTTCAACGTTTACAAAACTGTTACCAGCCGTAGCACTGAAAACGCGGAAGTGAATGATCGCATTCCTGCCCCTGTGTTAGCTCACTAAGGAGAACGCTAGAAATGTCAACAGCACATGGAAAAGTTGAGAAAAACATTGGCTTTATGATTATCCTAATCATCCTCTTCGTCAGCGTTGGGGGATTAGTGCAAATCGTACCGTTGTTTTATATGCAATCCACGACTCAACCTGTTGAAGGGTTAAAACCTTATGACGCTTTATCTTTAGCAGGTCGTGACGTTTATATTCGTGAAGGATGTTATGTGTGTCATTCTCAAATGATTCGCCCCTTCCGTGCAGAAACAGAGCGTTATGGTCACTACTCTGTTGCAGGTGAGTTCATTTATGACCGTCCTTTCCAATGGGGTTCTAAGCGTACAGGTCCAGACTTACACCGCGTTGGGGGTCGTTATAGTGATGAGTGGCATCGTTTACATCTACTCAATCCACGTTTAGTCGTGCCTGAGTCCATCATGCCGGGTTATCCTTGGTTAGCCGAGAATAAAGTGGATGGTGCAACCGTACAAGAACGGATGCAAATGTTAAAAGACACTTACGGTCATCCTTATAAAGATGAAGAAATTGCAGGCGCAATGAAAGCCGTTGAAGGTAAAACTGAGATGGATGCGATGATTGCTTACTTGCAAGGCTTAGGTAAGACCATCCAAACACGGAGATAAACCAATGGATCACAACTACATTTTAGGCGTAGTGCAATCTATTTGGACTGTGGTAGTCATGATAGGCTTTTTAAGCATTGTGGCATGGGCGTATAGCCGTCGGCGTAAAGAAGAATTCGACGATATAGCTCGTCAACTGATTGAGGATGATGATTCCGTAGTAACAACGGGCGTGAAGGAGAAACAGCATGTTTGATAGCAGTATGTTTGTGAGTGATTTTTGGGAGTGGTTTATCATTGCGCCCACGTTAGGGGGCATTTTCTTGCTGTTTGTCCTCATTATTTGGATGTCGCTCGGGATTAAACGCCCAAAACAAGGTGAAGATGTTAAAACCATGGGGCACGTATGGGACGGGGATTTAGAAGAGTTAAATAATCCTCTGCCTATGTGGTGGTTAAACATGTTTTACATCACCTTATTTTTTGGACTTATTTATTTAGTTCTGTTCCCTGGTCTAGGCTCTTTTAAAGGCGTTCTTGGCTGGACAGAAGTAAAACAGTATGAGCAAGAAGTTGATGCAGCTAATACACGGTTTGGTGCTTTATATGAGCAATATAAATCTCAACCCATTCCGCAATTAATTGCCAACCCCGACGCGCTAAAAATTGGACAACGCTTATTTCTGACCTACTGCACTGCCTGTCATGGTTCTGATGCAGGTGGCGGTCCTGGTTTCCCCAATTTACGCGATAATGACTGGTTATGGGGGGGAACTCCTGAAGCGATACAAGCCAGTATTGCCAATGGTCGTCAAGCCATGATGCCCGATGCAAAAGCCAACGGTTTAAATGAGCAAGACATTAAAAATGTTATGCAATATGTTCGCAGTTTTAGTGGCTTACCTCATAATGCAGAAGTTGCCGCAGAAGGGAAAAAGAAATTTGACACCATTTGTATGGCTTGTCATGGCATGGATGGGAAAGGAATGCCCGCGATGGGCGCACCTAACTTAACCGACAACGTATGGCTATATGGTCGTGACGAACAAACCATTGAAGAAACCATTCGCAATGGTCGTCGTGGAATGATGCCCGCTCACTTAAACTTCTTAGGTGAAGCAAAAGTCCACTTATTAGCGACTTATATCTATAGTCTGAGCAATACACCCAGCAAATAAAGCACGGGATTATTGTTAAAAATTAAGAGGGTATGAATCTATAAAGGTTCATACCCTTTTTTACTTATGCCAATACCATAATGGCATCCATTTCTACGCCAACCCCTTTGGGCAAGGTTGCAACGCCAACCACTGCACGTGCTGGATAAGGTAGCTGAAAATACTCTGCCATAATTTCATTCACTAAGGGAAAATGCGTTAAATCTGTTAAAAACACAGTGAGCTTAACAATATCTTTTAAATCTCCACCCGCTGCTTGCGCGACCGCTTGTAGATTTTTAAAGACTTGATGCACATGAGCTCGCATATCCCCTTGACACAGTTGCATGGTTTCTGGAACTAATGGAATTTGTCCTGATAAAAACACAGTATTCCCTGCCTTAATGGCTTGAGAATAAGTACCAATCGCTTGAGGTGCATTAGGTGTATTAATAACATCGTATTTCATGACAATTTACCTTTAGTTATGAATTATCATTTAAAAGAATTAAAAACCTGATTATTGAGGAGAATTTTTTATGTTTAATCCACTAAAAACAATCTTAATGTTGCTCTTTAGCACCATGCCATTTTACAGTGTGATGGCAACGCCCCCTTTATCGACGGATAAAGTAACAACTGAAAAATCTACTGTTGTAACAACAGGTTCACGGTATGAACCATTAACATTACGTGCCGACGATAGCAGTAAACGCACCGCGCCAGCGTTAACGAAAGGCTCGCATTTAAAAGTTTATCTGCCCAGTTTGCCCTATCTCTACATTTCTCACGCGATTAATGGCGCACTCTTCCGCCCCGCAAATAACACGAAAGGATGGGATTTTGATTTAGCAACAACCTATCGTCAACTCAGTGAAACAGTCTATGAATTTACATTACGACAAGGCGTTGTTTTCCAAGATGGAACACCTTTTAATGCAGATGCCGTTTTACTCAACATGCACTATTTCAAACAAAAACCCTTTACTTATAGCAAAATACATCAAGTCTTTGACCATGCTGAAAAAGTTGATGATTATACAGTGCGGTTTTATTTAACGGAAAAATATGGTGTTTTTTTAAATGACGTTGTTTGGATTCAATTTTATACCAAAACCTATTTAGAAAAATTTGGCTGGAATGGCAAACCTACCTGTCCTAACTTAGCAGAAGCAGGCTTATACGGCTTAGGACCTTACATTTTGACGGAAGGCTATATCGAAGGTGATAGAAAAACACCCAAAGCAGAACTAGTCGCAAATCCCCTATATTGGGACAAACGCTATCCCAAAATAGAACGAGTTACCATTTACACCGAATTAGACAGCCAAGTTGCAAAAGATGGGGTGTTATATAAAGAAAATGCCTTAGATATCACGCCTATTGCGTTTTCACAAAAAGTTGAAACCATCCTGTCACCTTACGGCAAATTAGTCGTTTCACCCTCCACTGATAACTATACAATTCATATCAATACAATAACGGGTAATGAACGCTTAAAAGATACTGCTGTACGTTTAGCCTTAAACCAAGCCTTACACCAACACAACCTATTATATTTTACCTATGATGGAGAAGGCGAATTATCGCCCGTTGCCGTTTCCCCCCAATTTCCAGGTGTGCGTGAAGCAATGCAACACATTCAACCCTTCTCTGTCCGTCAAGACCCTTACACACCAGAAAAACAAGAACAATTGAAAAAAATTCTCAACGGTTTAACCCTTAAGGTCTTAACACAAGAACGCTTTATGTTCTTATGGCGCGGTATTGAATATCAATTAAACAAAGTGGGTGTAAATTTAGAATTCAGCATCACCAATACCGAAACAACCATTTTTCAACAATTATTAAGCACACGTGCAGGCAAAAATACCCAAACATGGGATTTATTAAGCTGGGGAAATGATGATTGGTTCTTTTACCATCCATGGACAGTCTTTTTTACCTTTCGCACCAGCGACGTTTGGAGCACGATGTATAAAGACCCTGAAATGGAAAACTTAATTGATGACATGTTTAAACAAACCATTGGCGAAGCAGGCTATAACGAAAATGTGTTAAAAATTATGCAACGAGCATATGACAATGCCTATTTACTCTTTATACCAACGCCGAACAAAGTATTCGCGGTCAATAAAGAAGTGATATTTACCCCCTATAAAATGGCATCTTTGCCCCTGTGGGAAATTGAACTCTCAACTATGCATCCCTCGATTCGTCAGGGTGCATATCCTGAAGAGCTAAAAAAACCCGTAGAAATTGTGCGCAAAAATTTCTGATAAAAACCGCTATTCAAAAAATAGGATTCACCATTTTCTAACGATTTCTGCCTATAGCAAAACCGTTGGGAAATGGTTAAATGTTAGAATGCTTCCTCAAAACACGAAGCAAGGTAGGACTTATCACACACATCCGCATGTTAGAAACAGTAAACAAATTTGCTAATTAACAGAGCGTCACTAATAATTGTTACATGTTAATGTTGGGTGCTCTAAGTTGTTATAAGCCGATTAGAAAAATAAACAATCATTTAAAGTAAAGGTATTACCATGATGCCATCGTCACCTTCTGACAATATTCTAGATCCCTTAGCGCGTTTAAAGGCTCTCAACGAAATTGGGATTGCTTTATCCGCAGAAAAAAATGGGACTCGGTTATTAGAAAAGATTTTAAAAGAAGCGAAACGCATCACATTTGCCGACGGTGGTACACTATATACCCGTAATGAAAATAATGGCTTAGACTTCAAAATTATGTTAAATGACAGTCTAAATATTCAAAAGGGGGGAACTAGTGGCGACCCTATTACCTTTCCGCCTTTACCAATGTATAACGAACAAGGCGAGCCAAATTTACACACAGTCGCGGTTTGTGCTGCGCTACAAGGGCAAACTATTAACATTCCCGATGCATACAGCAACCCCGATTTTGATTTTTCTGGTACACGTGCATTTGATAAAAAAACGGGCTACCACTCTAAATCCTTCCTCACTGTACCGATGAAAAACAATGAAGATGAAATCATCGGCGTGTTACAACTCATTAATACAATTAACCCACTAACAAAAGAAATTCAAGAATTTAGCCCATTTGATCAAGAATTAGTTGAATCGCTCGCCTCACAAGCCGCTGTCGCAATGGTGAACCAACAATTATTAGAAGAACAACGCAAACTTTTTGAATCGTTTATTCAACTCATTGCTTCTGCTATTGACAATAAATCCCCTTATACTGGTGGACATTGTCGGCGAGTGCCTGAACTAACCATGATGTTGGCGGATGCTGCTGCAAATAGCAGTACAGGCGTATTAAAAGATTTTCAAATGACAGAAGAAGATCGCTATGAATTATACGTTGCTGGCTGGCTACATGATTGCGGTAAAGTCACAACCCCAGAATATGTCGTTGATAAAGCCACAAAATTACAAACTATTTTTGACCGTATCCACCTCATCGATACCCGCTTTGAAGTGCTCAAGCGAGATAAAGAAATCAATGCATTGCGCCAATATATTACAACACACTTACCACAAGCCGATTTAAGTGAATTAGAACAACAAATAAACGGTGAAACGCAAATTCTCTATGCAGAAAGAGATTTTCTCAGAAATTGCAATATTGGCGGCGAATTTATGGATACCGCACATAAAGAACAAGTACAACATATTGCAACTCGCCGTTGGATAAATCCTGCGGGCGAAAATGTTCCCCTACTGACAGAAGATGAAATTTACAACTTAATGATCAGTCGCGGCACACTCACCACGGAAGAAAGACAAGTTATTAATAATCATATTGTTGCAACAATTAACATGTTAGAGCAACTGCCCTACCCCAAACACTTGCGCCGAATCCCCGAATTTGCAGGTGGACATCATGAACGTATGGACGGCAAAGGCTACCCAAAAGGATTAAAACGCGAACAAATGTCCGTACAAGCCCGAATTATGGGGATAGCCGATATTTTCGAAGCACTCACTGCGGGGGATAGACCCTATAAAAAAGCCATGCCCCTATCCAAAGCCTTACACATTTTAGGCAGCATGAAATTAGATAATCATATAGACCCTGATTTATTTGATGTTTTTATGCATCATCAAATTTATCTCCGCTATGCTGAACAATTTTTACCCCCAGAACAAATTGACCACATTGATTTAAACAAAGTACCAGGATATGTTCCCCTTTCTGAGTAACGCAGCACATTGCTTATGAGCACTATATTGCATTGGATTTTTCCAAAAAAACACCGTTACTTTAATGGATTACGTTGGATTAGAATCACATTACGAACGTTACATATTATCGGCGTGGTTGGACTTGGTGGTGGGATTTTATTTGACATTCCCCCACAACATTGGCACTCCTACCTATACCTTGTTACTTTTACAGGCTTCGGTTTGATAGGACTAGAACTGTGGACAAATGCTGTTTGGTTAGTGCAACTTGGCGGTATAGTGATTTTAAGCAAACTATTCCTAATTTTTCTCTTACTACACATACCCCATTACGAAAAATTTTTTCTTCTTAGCATTCTGATTATGTCTGGTATTATTTCCCATGCCCCTGCTTTTATACGTCACTTTTCCCTATGGCATAAAAAACCGATTGATTACCTGCCATTAGCGGATGAACAAAATCAATCCCCGCCCTAAAACGTATCAAGCATAAAAAAACACAACATCAGCTAAATCCAATACTTATGTTGTGTTTGAAAATAAAACGGATTAATTGATTAAACTTAACGTTCTAAAAACTTCAATTTATCTTTTACCCCATCCCATTGTGCTGCGTCAGACATAGCGTCGATTTTTTCTGTGATAAGTGGCCATTGTTTAGATAATTCAGCGTTAAGCTCGATAAAGGGCGTAAATTCTGGCGGTAAATCATCCTCCGAAAAAATAGCTTGGGCTGGGCATTCAGGCTCACACAGCGTACAGTCGATACATTCTTCGGGATCTATGACTAAAAAATTAGGTCCTTCATGAAAACAGTCAACAGGACAGACCTCAACACAGTCGGTGTATTTACAACGAATACAGTTATCAGTCACCACAAAAGTCATGTTAAAATCACCATTTTAAATTGAAAATGCGAACGTATTTTAGACAGGAATTTGCCATAAGGCAAAGTAAAGCACTTTATGAAGTCAGCATCATCATTATCAAAATGAATGTTGATTCCTAAAAATGGAAAACAGGGACAAATCCTGTAAAAACTCTTAAAATAAGCCCACAAGTGGACAGATCGTTTTAAGATTACCTCTAACGCGGATAAAAATAGTTGGTTATTTTAATTGGTTTTTACAAAATAAGCAGGCTATGCTTATCAATACCGCTTAAGAAAAACGAATATAAACAAGGGTTGGCGTACTTTTTGCCTTAAAGAAAGACGGGTTTTTGCAAAATTAATCTATCATGCTAAAAACAATCATTAAATTAACCTTTATTCCTGTTTTACTACTGGCTAACATGGCGTTGATTACAGGAATTGTGAATTATTTAAATCCTCATCAACAGGCTAATCGAGAAAAATCGCTAATTAGTGCTGTACAAGCCGAAATCACGCCCGTGTTAAATCGCCCTGTTGGATTGCAAACAGAGACTCATCCCTTATTACCCCAACGACAACTGCAAACAAATCATCCAACGGCTTTTCAAGCAACTGCATTAGCCGAACAAAAAACTTATAACCAGCATATTCTCTTGCATTTTCAACGAGACCAAGCGCAATTAACCCTAGCGGAAACGTCGCAACTAAAAGACGTTTTAAAACAACTTGCAATCCGTTCCTCACAAAAAATTCAAATAGTATATGGTACTGATTATGCCGATGGCAGCCCTGTCGTTTTATCAACGCAAACGCCAAAATTACGTGCGCACTATGTTGCCCGTTTTATCCATCCTTATACCGAAAAAGTCATGATGGTTTATCGTCCTTCCTTACCTGAAGGCACTGTCATCATCGAGTTTTTACCCTCTTAATATTAAAAAAATACCCAAATAAAGCAGGCTTATCAATAAGCCTGCTTCATTTTTTTAATGACCTACCCGTTAAAATAACCGTAGGCTGACTGATTAATTAACTAACCTTAGCCATGTATTTCTTTATTTATCCATCTATAACAGATGGTTCTCTTATCTTCAGGATATTTTAAAATAATGACGATTGCTTATCTGAATGGTGAATTTCTGCCCTTAGCAGATGCAAAAATACCCGTGCTTGATCGCGGCTTCATTTTTGGAGATGGTATTTATGAAGTGATTCCTGTTTATCATGGCAAACTTTTTCAAGCTCAAGAACATTTACAACGTTTAGAAAATAGCTTAGAAAAAATCAATTTAGTTAATCCCTATGCACGGGCGACATGGCTAGAACTGATAAATACCTTGATTGCCCATAATCAAGGAGGCAGCCAAATCATCTATGTTCAAGTCACACGCGGAGTTGCAAAGCGTCAACATCATTTCCCTGAAAATACAACACCCACCGTATTAATGACCAGCAGCCCCTTTACAGAACCCAACAAAGTAACAGAAGGCTATCACGTCATTACTCGCCCTGATATTCGTTGGCTAAACTGCGACATCAAATCCATTGCGTTATTAGGCAATGTCCTGCTTCGTCAAGAAGCGATTGCAAATCAGGCAAAAGAAACCATTTTAATTCGCGACGGTTACTTAACGGAAGGCGCAGCAACCAATGTTTTTGTTGTATTACAAGGAATTGTATTTACACCGCCTAAAAATAACTTAATATTACCTGGTATCACACGTGATGTTTTAGTCAAGGTGTTGCACGATGCAAATATCCCATGTCAAGAAACGGCTGTTTCTGAAGCACAATTAAGAACTGCTGATGAAATTTGGCTAACAAGTACCAGTTTAGAAGTAGCCCCCATCACCCGACTAGATAATCAAATTGTTGGCACTGGCAAAGTTGGTGCAGTTTGGTCAACGGCATGGGATTTACTTCAACGCTATAAACAACAGATTTTACAAGCGAATTAAAAAGGGAGACATCATGACCCCAGACGAAAATGATGAACTATTTAATTTTCCCTGTGAGTTTCCCATTAAAGTGATGGGATTTGCTGAACTTGGCTTTGATGCGCTGGTAATAGAAATCGTACAACGCCATTGTCAACATGAGCTACACAAAGAAGCAATTAGCTTACGTACCAGTAGCGGTGGAAAATACATGGCAGTTACCGTTACATTTACGGCACACAGTCGAGAACAACTTGATGCCTTATATCAAGAACTGACAGGACATCAAAAAATCACCATGGTCTTATAAACCATTAAACACGAGAAGAGAAATGAGGAATAGCGAAATATTCCGCCATTCCTCTCCTACACCTGTTATGATACTGACCCTCTTTTTTTAAGCGTTCTTCTCACATCGTGCTCAGTCATACATTACAACAAGGTTTACGTGCTTTAGCTTTAGAATTATCACCACAAGTACAAGCACAATTAATTCGCTACGTAGAACTCTTACAGAAATGGAATCAAGCCTATAACTTAACGGCTATACGCGATCCGCAAGACATGGTCGTGAAACATTTATTAGATAGCCTAGCCGTTTTGCCCTATATTCAAGGAACACATTTTTTAGACGTTGGAACAGGTGCAGGCTTACCAGGACTCGTGATTGCCCTCTGTATGCCCAACTACACAGGGGTTTTACTAGATAGCAATGTCAAAAAAACCCGATTTGTACAACAAGTTATTGGAGAACTGCAACTATCCAATGTGAGCGTTGTACATCAACGCATCGAAGACTATCAACCTATAAAACTTTTCGATACAGTGATATCAAGGGCTTACTCAAGTTTAGCCCTGTTCTATCATCAAACCATGCCTTTATGCAAACCAACAGGACAAATCATTGCAATGAAAGGCGCATTACCAACCAATGAAATTGCAGAATTAACGGATATTTCAATGACGATTAAAACAATTCCGTTATCTGTTCCCTTATTAAATGCAGAACGTCATTTAGTGGTGTTGTCTCATGGCTGACTTAAGTGGAATAAAAGGTTTTTTATTTGATTTAGATGGGGTTTTATACGTGGATAACACCCCGATTGATGGCGCAATTGAAACCGTTGCTTTATTAAAAAAACGCAAAATTGCCTGTCGTTTCCTCACAAATACCTCAACTAAATCAACAGCAACGCTCTACCAAAAACTTAAACAAATGGGCTTTGCCATTGAACAAGAGGAAATCATCAGCGCACCTTATGCAACCGTTTTATACCTACGGCAACAACCGCAAGCTCGTTGCTACCTCCTGCTTGCAGAAGATGCAAAACGCGATTTCCGCGAATTTCCTCAAACGGAAGATAAACCTAACTTTGTGGTCATTGGCGACATTGGCGATGTTTGGCGTTACTCACTGCTCAACCAAGTCTTTCAATACATGATGGCAGGCGCGGAACTCATCGCGTTACATAAAAATAAATTCTGGCAAACTGCAAACGGCTTACAACTCGATATAGGCTCATTTATCACAGGCTTAGAATACGCAACGGGTAAAACAGCCACTGTTATCGGCAAACCATCGAGTACTTTTTTTGAATTAGCGATGCGCGATTTACGCTTATCTCGTGAACAAGTTGCCGTCATTGGCGACGACGTAGAAGCCGATGTTGCTGGCGGACAAGCCTGTGGCATGATGGGCATTCTTGTTCAAACAGGAAAATTCAGAACTGAACAAGTTGTTAAATCAGGCGTTAAACCAGACATGATTATCAGCTCTATCAAAGCATTGGGGAATCAACTAGAAAACTTGTAACATGTCATCATGCTGCAATACAAACCCCTGAAAATAACCAATAACACGCTATGTGTGCTTTGATATGCGGAACAAACTATCCCTCGGTATGTTCCGCTTTTTTTTATTCTTCTACCAATTTACAGCTAAAAATCCAACAAATTCATCAAATCTTTTTCATCATTCTGCTTTCTGAGCCTACTAATGAGAGCAAGTAACAAATTTTTATAAATTACTTTACCAACCCGATCATCACTGATAACTTTCTCAAAGTTTTCTCGACTAATACACAACAACGCCGCATCCTCGATTGCCCGCACAGAAGCAGAGGCTAAACACTGGTCAATAAAAGCATATTCACCCAGTAACGCACAACGGCTTAACGTTCCTAAATGCACATCATGTTCCCTTGGAATTTCAACATCTTTCGGCAAAAATACATCCCAAGTTCCCTGACTGATAATATATAGCTCCTCCACTTTTTGCCCTTCTTGTAAGACGAGCGTGCCTTTACGATACAACTGCTGTTTAAAAAAACGCGCAATGTAAAAAATCTGTTTTGCGTCTAATTGATGAAATAACGGGCAGAGTGATAAAACAGTAAAAATTTCTTTAGACATGACTAAGTTAACCTATTAAATATAAAAACATTAGTATGGGATGGATAACTTAAGGGATAGCACAAAAAGTCCAATATTTAAAAACAGAGAACAATTTACGCGATTAATCATGAAAAGAAAATGTTTTATTTAAATTATTTAAAATCATAAAGTTAAGCGGATTTTTTAAAAAGATAAAATCGTGTTTAAATCAGGATTTACAGGATTATCAAAAATTTCAAGATGAAATCATCGAAATATTTTTAATCCTGATTCAGACAAAAATAGACCTGCTAGGTTTTAAAAACCTAGCAGGTCTATTGAAACGAGTAAACATGACTAGCAGGATTAACTTAACCCATTAAATTTAAAAAATTTAACTGCCATGTCAGATTAATTATCCTCCAAATTCCCCTGAGTATCCCGATAAAAATCACGGACAAATGCAGGTAAACGTTGCTCTTCAATCGCTGCCCGTAATCCCTGCATGAGCTTTTGATAATAATGTAAATTATGAATAGTATTTAAATGCGCGCCCAAAATTTCGCGGGCTTTATCTAAATAATGCAAATAAGCCCGTGTGTAATTCTGACAAGTATAACAATCACAATTTTCATCTAAAGGGCGCGTATCATGACGATGACGACTATTCCGAATTTTAATAGCCCCTTTACTCGTAAATAAATGCCCGTTGCGTGCGTTGCGCGTTGGAATCACACAATCAAACATATCAATGCCTTGGCAAACAGCATTGACAATATCGACAGGTAAACCCACCCCCATCAGATAATGCGGTTTATCAAACGGCAAACGCGGTGCGATAGCCGTTAATACACGAATCATCTCTTCTTTCGGCTCACCAACAGATAAACCACCTAAGGCATACCCATCAAAACCAATCTCGGTTAATCCCGCTAACGACTCCAGCCGTAAAGATTCATACATCCCCCCCTGCACAATCCCAAATAATGCCGAAGGATTATCCCCATGCGCTTCCTTAGAACGCTTCGCCCAACGCAATGATAATTCCATAGACTCCCGCGCTTGCGATTCCGTTGCAGGATAAGGCGTACACTCATCAAAAATCATCACAATATCAGACCCTAAATCGCGCTGTACCGCCATCGATTCCTCAGGTCCCATAAATACTTTTGCCCCATCAATCGGAGAACGAAAGGTAACGCCTGCTTCCGTGATTTTGCGAATTTGTCCCAAACTGAACACCTGAAACCCGCCTGAATCCGTCAAAATAGGTTTACGCCAATGCATAAAATCATGTAAATCACCATGTAATTTAATGATTTCAGTACCAGGTCTTAACATCAAATGAAAGGTATTACCCAGCACAATTTGCGCGCCTGTCGCCTCTACCTGTTCAGGTGTCACCGCCTTAACGGTGGCATAAGTACCGACTGGCATAAAAGCAGGCGTATCAACTACGCCACGCGCAAAATGTAAACGAGCACGGCGAGCAAGTCCTTGGGTTTTCAATAATTCAAAGTGCATAATAACGAACAAGTTAGGGAAAACTAAGTTTTCCGTCAAATTAAGGGCATTTTTATCAAAAAAATAAAAATGCGTGATTTTATTAAAATACTAAAATAATTTTCTCATCAATCAATAAGAAAATATATTAATAATCATTGATTAATTACTTAAATAAGTTTGTAACTGTGTTTTACTCAACTTACAATTAACCCATTCAGGGTCTAACGTCGCCCCTAACTGTTTATAAAAACGAATAGCGGGTTCATTCCAATCTAAAACCTGCCAATGTAATTTACCCACTTGTTGCAAAGCTGCCTCAGCAATCAATGCATTAAACAATAATGTTCCTATGCCTTGTCGACGATGCGTCTCTTTAACAACCAAATCATCAATATATAAAGATTTACCTTTCCACGTCGAATAACTGTAATAATACAAAATCATTCCAACCGCTTCTTTATCAACTGTTTCCGCAATAAAAAATTCAAAATAAGCCCGCTCACCAAAGCCATCTTTTAATAATTGCTCAGGCGTATTCATAATTTCAGCCAGCGCATTTTCATAACGCGCTAACTCTTGCACCAGCATAAAAACTGCATTGATGTCTTCCGCAACACCTTTTCGTACTATGTAATTGGTCATTATTTATTGAAAACTTCTAATTAGTTAATGAATTCATTGTTTTTATTTTTCTTTCAATCGCTTTTTAGCACAGATAGGCATATCCCCTGCTAAGACAATATAAAGCGATTGCGTAAGACTAGAAAACCCATAAAACAATGACAAGCTGTCAATTATATAAAATTTATCAGGCTTTTTTAATTTGGTAGCACTAAACAAGACAGGTTTTTCTCGTTAATCTTAACCCTTTTGTCTGAATTAGATTTTATGCGTTTAAAACTTGACTTGTTTGGCACTACCTTTAATTTTTAATAATTCATGGTTTTTAATGTTTTTCTCAAATAATGACACTTGTTATCATGAATTAGCCTTGTTTTTACAAATTGATATTATTGAAAATTTTTCAAAAAAATTTGAGTATCAATATGTTGTACACATAATAAAAATTTTCTTTACCAGAAAAACCCTAGAATATATAAGTACAAAGATACTTAAAAATAGTCTAAAGTTTCATTAATGGGTCAGATTAAAACGAGAAATATAGAGAAATCATAAAACAAGAATCAATCATCCTTTATTATAAGGATGTGTTTGGGTTAAATTAAGTTAAATCAAGGGGATGAAAATTGTCGCACTATTTCCGTCAGGGTCGTTTGTTAATTCTTATCTTATTTATATTACTGGCTTTTTTGACGATTGCGGGTTCTTTAATTGCAACACATCAAAAATCACTGTTAATGGCGAGTGAACAAAATAGAATTACATTAGAGCTTGATTTAATTAGTGGTTTTATTAAAGAATCTTTTTTGCAACGTGATTACAATGCAGTAAGCCTATTTTTAAGTGATTGGGGACAACAACGGGCTTATATTGTCAGTATTAAAGCCATTTTGAAAAATGACTTTGAATTAGTACATTATCAACGTGATACTCCAGCAGCTGCAACATTTACAATACAAAAGCAAATCCAGTTTTCTGCAACAAATGGCTTAATGATAGAAATCAGTACCGATTTAGCCGATATTCAACATATTATTCAAACTTTAAATTTTCAATTATTTGCGATTGCTTTGTTAATTGTTGCCGTTTTAGGGGTGGCGATTTGGGTAACTTTACGCAAAATTGCTTTAATTCCAATGGAACAGGAAATTGAGAGACGCACGCAAGCATTGCGCGAGATGAATCAAGATTTACAAGTTGCGATGCAAATTGCAGAAGAGGCTCAACATAATGCGGAAGAGGCTGCCGTAGAGGCGGAAGAAGCTGCGGCGAAAGCCGAAATTGCAAATCAGGCAAAAAGTATTTTTTTAGCGAATATGAGCCACGAATTGCGCACGCCGTTAAATGGTATTTTAGGTTATACCCAAATTTTACAACGTGATACGCAATTATCAGGTCAGCAAAAAAAAGGAGTTGATGTTATTCATCGCTGTGGTAATTATTTATTGACATTAATTAACGATATTTTAGATTTATCTAAAATTGAGGCAGATAAATTAGAATTATATTGTACAGATGTTGATTTTAATGTTTTTTTAGATGATATCGTCGCGCTTTTTCATGCACGAGCGGAGCAAAAAGGCATTATGTTTATTTTTGAGCATTTGACCGCATTACCAGTTGCTATTTATGCCGATGAAAAACGACTACGACAGATTTTAATTAATTTATTGGGTAATGCTGTCAAGTTTACTGAACAAGGAGGGGTTAAATTTAAAGTTGCTTATCAAGCAAATACCGTATTTATTGAAATTGAAGATACAGGAATTGGTATTCCCCATAATGAAATTAGTGATATTTTTCTGCCATTTTATCAAGTTTGTAGCATTACCAATAAAATTGAAGGAGCGGGTTTAGGTTTAACGATTACCAAACGCCTTGTTGAGCTGATGCACGGACATATTCGGGTGGAAAGTGAGTTACATAAAGGGACACATTTCTGGCTTGAATTGCCGTTGCCTGAGCGAGAAACATTAGTAAAATCAGTAGAAAATATCGCACCTGTAATTAAAGGGTATGAGGGCGAAAAAAAGGTTATTTTAATCGTTGATGATCGTTGGGAAAATCGGGTGGTTTTAGTAAATTTGTTGCAACCATTGGGATTTTTAACCATTGAGGCAATTAATGGGCAAGATGGGTTGCATAAAATGGCGTTACAAAGACCTGATTTAATTATTACAGACTTAGTGATGCCTGTAATGGATGGCTTTGAATTTACGCGGCGAGTACATCATGATGTTATGACTGCATCCATTCCGATTATTGCAACCTCAGCCAGTGTTTTTGAACATCCGCAGGAAGACAGTACATTAGCAGGTTGCAATGCATTTTTAGCAAAACCGATTCAAGTAAATGCGTTATTTGATTTATTAAAAACGCATTTAAAAGTTACATGGATTTATGCAACTTCATCACCAGCAATGGCTTTAATAGAGCAGAATAAATATGAGGAAGAATATCATGTTATGCTTTCTATCCCGACAGATTTAATGTTATCAATAGACCATGCGCTTGAATTATGTGAATTGGCAAAAATTGGGGATATTAATAGAATTTTGTCTGTGATTGATACATTAGATGCGGTATCGGAACAACATGCATTTTGGCAAGAAATGCGCAATTTAGCGCATAATTTTGAAACGGATTTGATTTATCAATTATTGCGGGATTATGTGGATAGTTTACAAGTCACTTAGGTAGTATAAACCCTGCTGAATATTGAGTTGTTAGCAGGGTTTATAATAGTGACATGATTTAGTGTTTGGTATTTCCCGTGACGCTTTTACGGAGATGTTTAACCCCCGAAGCGATAAATAAGGCGACGATGGGGATAGAAACGCCCATGACAATTTCAGGGTTTACATGGAGTAAATCCGCAGATTTCAACGCTTTTGCAATGTAACCAACGAGGCTGACTGCATAGTAGGTAATCGCCGCAACGGATAATCCTTCAACCGTTTCTTGCAAGCGCAATTGTAAGTGTGCGCGATTATCCATAGAGGCTAATAGGGCTTGATTTTGTTCTTCGTGTTTAATTTCTACCCGAGTTCGTAGTAATTGACTGGCATTATTCACCCGTTTTGATAGTTCTGCTTGTCGTTGGGCGACAGATTCGCAGGTGCGAATAGCGGGGGCAAGCCGTCTGTCCATGAATTCTTGGAAGGTTTGCACGCCTTGAATACGCACTTCGCGCAGTTCAATAATCCGTCGGGCGACCAGTTCATAATAGGCTTCTGTCGCACTGAAACGGTAAGCAGTAGAGGAAACAATATTTTCAATCATTGCCGCAAGTTGGCTTAATTCCTCTAATAACTCTTCATCTTTTTTCCCCTGTTCTTGAGTCATGGCGGTTGTCAGTGTCATGAGTTTTTTATCAGCATTGGCGAGTACGGGAATTAAATCACGGGCAAGTGGTAACGCCATAAATGCCATCATTCGATAGGTTTCAATTTCTAACAGGCGTAGCATCATCCGCCCACATTGACGAGAGTAAAGACTTTTGTCGACGATAAGAAAACGGCTAAATCCATCTTCATGAATGGTAAAGTCGGTAAAAGCAAGTGCTGCCCCATCGCCAATATGCGCCCCAACAATGTGATTTCCTTCAAAATAAGAGACAATATCATCAACAGTCGTGGGTAAGTGTTTTACGGCATCTGCTTTTAAAATCGCAAGATGTGCGGCAACCATTAATTGCCCTGGAATCGCTTGCACCCATTCAGGGGGTAAGCGATTAATAACAGGGTCAGCAAAGGGGTCGGTGAAATCGGCTTTTATGATAAATTGGTAACGGGTAAATTCTGTATGCCTTTCTAAATGCAGGCGAAAATTGCCAAAATTGTTACTAAAATGTTTTATATCGGCAGGGGGGGCTTTAACACCATATTGTTCGCACAAGCGCACTAAATGTGCGTGTTCTTGCATACGTTCATGTTCGTTGACTAATAAGGCTAGATAAGAAGCGCGTTCTGGCGGGTGCAGGGCTTCAAAAGGGCGGGCATGTACTTCATTGTGAAGTAAAAAACGTTGCGGATATGCTGGGGGTAAATTTGCCATGTCATGAATCTCGACGAATATAAACGATTCGTTTTTTTAATGGTTTCAATAAATATATTATATATTCAAATAGTTATGCTTTGATGATTATATCAAGTTTGGAGAGCAAACGTAGGATAACCTGAGTTCGGCGAGTTTTATAAAATAAAACAGAGACCTGCTAGGTTTTTAAAATCTAGCAGGTCTGTCAGAACACGCGAAAAGGGTTGACCAGACAAGATTAAAATATTGTCTGAATCAGGATTTTCAGAATTAGCAGAATTAACAGAATTTAAAACCCTCAAACCAAAAAGTCAGGTGAATGACGCTTTTTAATCCTGCTAATCCTGAAAATCCTGTGAATCCTGATTCAGACAAGCTGTTGTCTTTTTTAAAAAACTCGCAGAACTCAGGTTAAAATAAAAACCTGCTAGGTTTTTAAAACCTAGCAGGTTTCTGTTTTACCAAAACATATAGCAAACGTATTATAAAACGACATGAAGGACTGGCAGTCCTAGATTTAAATCACTTTATGGTACGGTTACTATATCGCTTAATTCAGGCTGAAACTATGCTGCACAAGCAGTTCGTTCTAACAGTAATTGTTTAATGGCAGAGCCTAAACGTTTAATTCCTTCTTCAATCATTTGTGCGTCAGCATTGGAGAAATTTAAACGTAAGGTATTGTTACCACTGCCGTCCACATAAAAGGCTTTACCGGGAACAAAAGCAACGTTGGCTTTGGCAGCGTAATCAAATAAATCCATTGCACTCAAACTGGGGGGCAATGTCACCCATAAAAACATTCCGCCTTCTGGACGGGTATAGGTCACTTCTGGCGGGAAATTTTGCTCAATTGCAGTCACCATTAAATCACGCTGTTGCCCATAATGATGTTTAATTGTCGCAATATGTTCGTCTAAATCGTTATCCGTTACGTATTGATAAACAAGACGTTGTGAGAGCGTATTAGATTGTAAATCTGTGGCTTGTTTGGCAATGACTAATTTATCGATAATTTCACGATTGGCGCATATCCAGCCTAAGCGTAAACCAGGGGCAACAATTTTTGAGAAAGAGCCTAATAAAATGGCTTGGTCGCCTAAATAGCTTTTTAATGGGGCTAAATCTTCTCCGATAAAACGTAATTCGCCATAAGGGTCATCTTCAACAACAAGGGTTTGTTGTGCTTGAAAAACAGTCGCAAGAGCGCGACGCTTGGCTTCTGAGTAGGTAATGCCAGAGGGATTTTGGAAGTTAGGAACGGTATAAAATAATTTTGTGGGTTGTTGCGCAAGTAATATGGCTAGTTGTTCTGTATCAATGCCATCGGCTTGCAAGGTTGCGGTATGAAATTGTGGTTCATACAGGGAAAAGGCTTGAATTGCTCCCAGATAGCTGGGTTTTTCTAACGCGACAAAATCCCCTTTGTTTAAGAAGATTTTACCAATTAAATCTAATCCTTGTTGTGAGCCATTGGTTATTAAAATTTCATCGGGGTGAACTTTTAAGCCATGACGTTTGGCATAACGTTGGGCAATATATTCCCTTAAGGGGGTATAACCTTCCGTTGTACTGTATTGCAAGGGATTAGCGACTTTATCTTGCATGACTTTCGCAGTGGCGGCAATGATAGGCTCTACAGGGAAAAAGCGCGGGTTAGGCAATCCGCCTGCAAAGGAAATTATCTCAGGGTTCTCAGTGACTTTAAGAATTTCGCGGATGAAAGAACGGTGCGCACTCTGCATTCTGTCTGCAAATAGAGAATTCATAATATTCAGGTGTCCTACAAAAAAATAGAGAAACTAATCTCAACTATAAAACAGTGGGAATTTAGCGTTAATAACTTAAGTTGTAATCGGTGACAATTTTTAGAATGGATATGACGCACACTGTTTAACCGTTGCAGATTGGGTAAATCTGCTAAAAAAATATTTTAAAAGCAATCTTATAGATTAAGAGTGCTTTGAGTTAAACAGATAAATGACCACCTCTTGTTTAATCCCGTCGCAGTCGGTCAGAAACCGCAACGGGTGTCGGATAATTCAGAACAATAAAATAAGATGATGCGATAAAAGTAAGAATTGTCGTGGCTTGAATTAAATACGACGCAGAATCGCCGATAATTTTCGTATTTAACGCAACAACCGCAATTAATAATGAAAATTCACTTACTTGTCCCAAACGAACCCCCATTTCTAAAGATAAGCGGGGCTGCTCTTTCATTGATACCAGTAACCATTTAAAAATATAGGGTTTAGCGACTAACATGATGCTGGCTAATATCAGCGCAGGTAGTAATACGTTGTAAAGCACATCCAGTTTTAAGGTTGCCCCTAACGTGAAGAAAAATAGGACTAGAAAAAAATCGCGTAAGGGTTTCAAACTTTCTGCAATAAAGCGCGAAATAGGATGGCTTGCCATGACAACACCGCCAATAAATGCGCCGATTTCATGCGACATTTTTAACTCATTTGCCAGCTCTGCCATGCCTAAACACCAGCCTATGGTGACTAAAAATATATATTCTTGAATTTTGTCAAACTTCATTAATAACGGGGTTAAGACATACCGTTGAAATAACTGCGCAAATATAATTAGTAATGGCAAACTGAGCGTTAATAAAGCGACATCCAACAAGGGCGAACTGCCTTCTTTACCCAAGCCTTTTAAAACTAATAAAGTAACAATAGCAATTAAATCTTGTAATAACAAAATACTGACAATAATTTCTCCTGCATGTTTATGATGCAAAACCGTCGTTGGTAACAACTTTAAGCCTAAAATAGTGCTAGAAAAAGTCATACTAACCCCTATCAATAAGCACTCTAACGCATTAAAACCAAATATCCAGCCAACAACAGCACTGATAAACGCAAAAGCAACAGAACTGCCGACAGTGACAACCGTCGTTTTATGCAACATTTTTAATAAATCTTGCGGTTCTAAATGTAACCCCAATAAAAACAATAAAAAAATAATCCCGATATCGGCAATTCCCCCAATTAACAAGGGACTAGAAACCACCGCAAAGACTGAAGGACCCAGTAAAATCCCTAATAAAATGTAACTGACTAATAAGGCTTGTCGAGCGTATAAAGCCAATGTCGCCACAACGGCACAGCCCGCAAAGACAACAAACATGTAAAATACCATTAACTCGCCCATTTCGATAACATCCTGTGTTTTTAAGCATTAAATCATCATCATTTTTTCCTACTGCATTATAAAATGAAAAAGTGCTTATATTTTTGGTAAACTTTCAATTTATTTAACTAACAAGTCTGCGACAACCTAGGGTCGGTTACACGCGCTAAAACGCGATATTTATAACAACACAGGCTTGCTTTTACTTTTAGTAGAAAAACTGATTTTTTTGCAAGCATAAAGCCGAATCACCCTATTTCTGAGTTAAAAAATAAAGGTAATTAAATGACTGAACAAACTGAGCAACTTACGCCTGCTACTGAACCCCAAGACGAGAACGAACAAATTGCTTTGCGTCGTGAGAAATTAGCGGCTATTCGTCAAGCAGGCATTGCCTTTCCGAATGATTTTCGTCGCAATAGCACCGCGCAACAGTTGCATGATGAATATGCTGAACAAAACAGCGAGACATTAGAAATTCGCAATGTGCGTGTCAAAATTGCAGGTCGCATCATGACACGTCGGATTATGGGCAAAGCGGCATTTGTCCACATTCAAGACATGAGCGGACGGATGCAATTGTATTTGAAAAAAGAAGAATTGCCTGAAGGGACTTATGAAGAATTTAAACATTGGGATATTGGTGACATTATCGGTGTGCACGGTGTTATGTTTAAAACTAAAACAGGCGAATTATCAGTTAAAGTCAGCTCAATACGCCTGTTGAGTAAAGCCCTACGCCCCTTACCTGAAAAGTTTCATGGCTTAACTGATCAAGAAACCTGCTATCGTCAGCGGTATCTTGATTTAATAATGAATGAAAAAACGCGCACAACCTTTAAAACACGCTCAAAAGTCATTGCGTATATTCGTAATTTTTTAATTGAAAAAGACTTTTTAGAAGTTGAAACCCCAATGATGCACGTCATTCCCGGTGGTGCGGCGGCGCGTCCTTTTGTCACTCATCACAATGCGTTAGATATGCCTTTATATCTACGAATTGCCCCAGAACTTTATTTAAAACGGCTAGTTGTTGGGGGATTTGAGCGAGTTTTTGAATTAAACCGTAATTTCCGCAATGAAGGGGTTTCTACCCGTCATAATCCTGAATTTACCATGCTTGAATTTTATCAAGCCTATGCGGATTACACGCACTTAATGGATTTAACAGAAGAATTCTTCCGTGGTTTAGCCGAAAGCCTGTTAGGTTCTACCCTCGTGCCTTATCAAAATGAGGTTTATGATTTTGGGAAGCCTTTCGAGCGTATTTCCGTTAAAAATGCAATTTTGAAATATAATCCTGACATTCGCCAATCGGATTTAGAAGATTTAAACACCATTCGCGCCTTAGCAAAACGCTTGGATATTCATCCTCATGCCAATGATGGTGTGGGTAAAATTCAGATTGAAATCTTTGATAAAACCGTCGAGCATTTATTAAAAGACCCGACTTTTGTCACGGAATATCCAACTGAAATTTCTCCCTTAGCACGGATGAATGACAAAGACCCAAGCATTACCGACCGCTTTGAGTTATTCATCGGTGGACGTGAAATTGCGAATGGCTTTTCCGAATTAAATGACCCCGAAGACCAAGCAGAACGTTTCCGCCAACAGGTAGAAGCCAAACAAGCAGGCGATGAAGAAGCGATGCATTACGATGCGGATTATATTCAAGCCTTAGAATATGGCTTGCCCCCAACCGCAGGCGAAGGGATTGGCATTGACCGTTTAGTCATGCTCTTAACGAATCAACCCTCGATACGTGACGTTTTATTATTCCCGCATTTACGTTTAAAACACGAGTAATACAATCATGCAAGTACGGATTAAATGGGTAGAAAATGCCTGCTTTGTTGCGGAATCTGGTAGCGGTCACGCCATTGTTTTAGACGGCTCGCCAGAAATTGGCGGGCGTAATTTGGGCGCACGTCCGATGGAATTATTGCTGATGAGTTTAGGCAGTTGCTCGGCAATGGACGTAATCAGCATTTTAGAAAAATCTCGCCAAGATGTGACTGATTGTGTGATTGAAGTCTCAGGCGAACGAGCGGAAACAATTCCGAAGGTTTACACCAAGATACATGTGCATTACATCGTGACAGGTCGTCAACTGAAAGACCCACAAGTTAAACGGGCGGTAGATTTATCCGCTGAAAAATATTGTTCTGTTTCTGCTATGTTAAAACTGGCGACAGAATTAACTTATGATTATGAAGTGAAAGAAGAAACACCCGCGACAACTTAATGAAAAAGCGGGATTTGTAAGGCGTTTGTCTGAATCAGGATTAGCAGGATTAACCTGAGTTCGGCGAGTTTTATAAAATAAAACAGAGACCTGCTAGGTTTTTAAAACCTAGCAGGTCTTTTTTTGTCTGAATCAGAATTCACAGAATTTTCAGAATTAGCAGAATTAAAAACAATTAAAAACATAATTTTTTATTCTTTTAATTTTCTTGTCTTTTTAATTCTGAAAATTCTGTTAATTCTGAAAATTCTGATTCAGACAAGCTGTTGTCTTTTCAAAAGAAACTCGCCGAACTCAGGTTACTTAAATCGACTACAACTGGCAAAGAGTATGCAATAATACCGCTGTTGAAATGTAATATTTCAACCTCTCAAAAGGCACGATAAAAAGGAGTACATGATGCAAGGTGATAATGGCGTTATCAAACATTTAAACCACTTACTGGCGGGAGAACTGACCGCTATCGACCAGTACCTGATTCATTCACGGATGTATCATAACTGGGGTTATCATCGTTTATACGAAAAAAGTCATCATGAAATGCAGGAGGAGATGGAGCACGCGGATTGGTTAATTAAACGGATTCTGTTCTTAGAAGGCACGCCTGATTTATCCGTGCGTCATGGCTTGAAAATAGGTAAAACTGTCCCTGAAATGCTCGGCAGTGATTTAGACCTAGAATATAGTGTCGTCAAAGAGCTGAAAACGGTGATTGCTTACTGCGAATCGGTTAAAGATTACGTTACCCGCGAAATGTTAGAGCAAATGCTCGACGACACGGAAGAAGACCATGCTTATTGGTTAGAAAAACAATTAAGCCTGATTAAGCACATTGGCTTACAAAATTACTTGCAAGCCTGTATGGGCGAGGAAGCCTCAGCTTCTTAACTTGAGAATATTCAGAACGGGGCGAGCTAATTCGTCCCGTTTTCAAATAAATAGCCGTATTGTGTAAATGCTCGACGGCGAATTTCCGCTAAGGTTTGCGCTTGAAAATTAGGGTCGCGTTTATCAGGTAGCCCTTCAATTTTTTCATACACCATTTCCAATTTTGCAAAGGGAAAGGGTAAAACAAATTTATCCCAGCTTTTTAAATGTATGCCCCAAAACGGTTTTTTACCTTGCGCTAAATTGACGTAAGTAAAAAAAACATGTCCATCAGTTGCCCGCGCACACAAAGCAACGCCCTGTTTTGGTTCTAATGCAGGCCCTTTAGGACCATCAAAAGTTACTCCAACAGGGATTTTTTGCCGAATAAAGCCCAATAATTCCCGCAAGCCATCACTCGCACGATTTGAGGAAGAACCGCGTGCCGTTGAAAATCCACGTTGATGCAATAAGTGAGTGATTAATTCCCCATCTTTGCTAGAACTGGCTAAAAAAGCGCAGGGTTTGCCATCAAATGCGAGTAAAAACACGAGTAAATGCAAATGTGGCCCCGCAAAGATAGGGCAATGACCCGCTTCCATATCGGCGAATACCGCCTCAATGCCTGTTTTTTTAATTCGTACTGTTTTTAATAACAATAGGTAGTAGGCATATACCAGATAATAAGCGACATAAAATTTTAAGCGTTTTTTATCCTGTAACACGTGCAAACTGGCTTGCCACGTGTGGCGGAAACGTTGCCATACCGTGCGGGTCATTTTTAACTCAGGCATATTTCGGGGTTTTTTGTTTTACTCTATCGACAATGGCTTGTGCTTGCGCTGCTGCATTGCCGATGTAGGTTGCTGGAATCATCACTAATAAGCGTTCTTTTTCTGCTTCAGGAATTTCTAAGGCTTTGATAAACGCTTGTAAACGGGCTTGGTCTATGGTGCGACCGCGCGTTAATGCCTTTAATTTTTCATAGGGTTGCTCAATTTGATAACGACGCATCACCGTTTGAATGGGTTCTGCTAATACTTCCCAATTGTTATCTAAATCGGCACTTAATAAGGCTTCGTTAATCTCTAATTTTGCCACGCCTTTTAAACAAGATTCGTAAGCAATGACACTGTGCGCAAAACCTACGCCTAACGTCCGCAACACGGTGGAGTCAGTTAAATCTCGTTGCCAGCGAGAAATGGGCAATTTATTGGCTAAATGTTCCATTAAGGCATTGGCAATACCAAGATTTCCCTCAGCATTTTCAAAATCGATGGGGTTGACTTTGTGTGGCATGGTGGAAGAACCCACTTCGCCCTCTACCAATTTTTGTTTGAAATAACCTAAAGAAATGTAGCCCCACACATCACGACAAAAATCTATCAGAATCGTATTAAAGCGCGTTAAAGCATTAAACAATTCTGCAATATAATCATGTGGTTCAATCTGAGTAGTGTAGGGATTCCATGATAAGCCCAGTTGCGCCACAAAATCTTCTGCAAAACTTTCCCAATCTAAATGCGGATAAGCGGCTAAGTGGGCATTGTAGTTACCGACTGCGCCATTCATCTTGCCAAATAGGGGGACTTGTTGGAACTGTTCACGTTGCCGATGTAAACGATAGACTACATTAGCAATTTCTT